>CAZJQY010000095.1:0-4812 GCA_964548095.1 uncultured archaeon | reverse complement strand
CCATGCTCACGCCCGCAATGACGTCGGTTTCCCCGAGCCTGATGCGAGCCGAGCCGGGCGCCTTTTCAGCTGCGACACCCTTTTCGACGGTGACCGTTCTTCGGTCTTCGAAGCCGCGCCCGTCAATTCGCTTTCCTTCTTTGATAAGATTTTGGATGTAGTCCCTTTTCAGGAATGCTGTGACGTCCATCATGCCACCTCCACTTTCACACTCTCAAGAAGCGCCTTCTTCTGGAGCTCGTATACTTTCATCGCCCCTTCCACGGCGAGGTGGAATGCCTTCTTGAACTCTTCTTGCGTGAGTTTCCCGTCCATCTGCAGGAGCACGACCTCCTTCTTGCGGGGGATGACGGCGACCGGCAGGTCGCATTCACCAAAGTTGTCCTCCTCTTTCATGAGGTCTAACACGATTTCTCCTGAGACTTTTCCTGCCGCACATGATGCGACCAAGTCTTTCATAGGTATTCCCGCGTCCGCCAGCGCAACCGATGCAGCGGTAAGACCCGCGCACCGGGTTCCTGCGTCAGCCTGCAGCACCTCGACGAACACGTCGATTGCCGCATTCGGGTACCGCTCGGTCAAAACCACCGACTCAAGCGCCTCAGAGCATATCTTGGATATTTCGACGCTGCGCCTGTCTGGGCCCGGACGCTTCCGGTCTTCGACCGAGAACGGGGCCATGTTGTACACGCACCGCACTAGCGCCTTCGTCGAGTCCTGGAGGAACG
Source organism: uncultured archaeon (assembly GCA_964548095.1). Taxonomy (GTDB): domain Archaea; phylum Altiarchaeota; class Altiarchaeia; order IMC4; family SCGC-AAA252-I15; genus SCGC-AAA252-I15. Next base: position 4,084 of record CAZJQY010000095.1, on the reverse strand, counting down.
CCGGATGCAGCGTCCTCGGCCCGTACACGCCAGCAAGGATTTTGTTCTTCCCCCACTCGAGGTATGCGGAGCCTTGCGCGCGCGGTATGACGCCGACTTTGACGCGTATGTCCCTGAGCTCGTCGAAGGCTCGTCCGTCCAATCGTTTTCCGTCTTTAATCAGTTCCATGTCAGCATTCTTAGCCATTTTATTTCTCCTTTTGTGATCTTTCGTCTAGGTACTGTGTTATCCTGTTGGTGAGGCCGTGCGTCTGGGCTTCCCGCTCGATTTTGCGTATCGCTTCGACTGCAAGGCTGATGTTTCCGTCCTTGAGCCATATCCTCCCGTTCTGTCCGACGATGATGTGGACGCCGGTCTTCTGTTTGACGATTTCGAGCATCGACCGGTTTTTCCCGATGACGCGGGGAATCCGCTTGGGGTTGACGTCGATGATGAGGCTTTTCTCTAGCTTCCAGGGCTTGCTGAGCAGGTGCGAGTGGACTTCGTTGATGCGTTCTACTTTCCCTGAGACGATGTCGCCGGGGGCGAAAATCTGCCGCATATCCTGGTGGTTTTGGTCTCGCTTGTCTATGACTTCGTCCCGGAGGATGAAGCTTTTGTAGGGGGAGCCGATGTCGACGAGCCATACGGTGTTGATGACGTCCTCGATGACGCCGACGACCACATCCCCTTCCTTGGGGACGTAGGCGCCCTTCGAGGGTATGACGCTGAGCTCCTTCGGGTCTTTCCTCGCAAGGCCTAGGACTGACGAGTATACTTTACCCTGCTCCTTAAAGCACGTCAAGTCGAACCGCCCGCTGCCGCCGAGCTCCTGACCTGGGACAACAAACTCCTTTTCCTGCGTCACTTCACCCAATTTCATTACCTCAAAACCTTTATTTCGACGTCCCCGTGCGTGAGCTTGTTCATGGCTTGGTAGAGCTCGTCCTGGAGCCCTCCGGGTATCTCGAGCAGACAATACTGCTCGTCTTTAATCCACTCCTCCTTCTTCACTTCCCCGAATTCGCGGAGGGTCTGGAAGAGCTTGCTCGCGTATTTGGCGGGGATTTTCAATGCCACTTGGATTTTCTCGAACTTGATGGGTATGATTGGCTTGATTGCCTTGAGCACGTCGTCAACCTGCGACTTCGCCGACTTCTCCATGTCCACGTGGACTCGCGCCTCCTCCATCGCCTTCTCGATGCGGGTTGGAGGGTGCGGCGTCTTCGTCTGCGGGTTGATTGCGTTTCTCGCGATGATGTCGACTATCTGCCTCCTGCGCTCGTCAAGCAGCCTCTTGCGCTGTTCGGTCGTAAGGTGCAGCTCCCCGGTCTTGAGGATTTCGGCGGCGGCAGCCTTCACGTCGGTTGAGGCGAAGGCTTCAATCACGTTCTCTTCGGCGGCCTTGTCTCCCGCACTCGCATCCTTGAAGAGGTTTTCGACGGCGAGAATCTTCCCGACGTCAATCTCCTCACCCGTGCGGTACGCGAGCGCAAGGTCCGGGTCAACGTAAATCTCGAACGTGTGACCGTGCTTTTTTATGCGCGCGATGACCGCCTCATCAAGGCTGACCATTTTACCGGGTTAGAAACGCTCACCCCCACTTGAAGTTAATTTGATCGTGAATGCTACTCCTTGCTCTCTCCTTTCCCGCCTTCCTTCCGCTTCTTGATTTCCTTCTTGACCTTGTCAAGGGATTCCTTGAGGTCGTCTGGAGAAACGTGCTGGTAAGGCCGCTTCTTTTCGATTGTGACAACGTCGATGTATTCTTCGGTCGGTTTCCCTTCCGTTGCGATGTTGAGGCCGATTAGCGCGAGTTCGACCGCCTCCTTGCGGGAGAGGTCCTTCTTGTACTTGTCTTCAAACACTTTCTCTACGTCGCGCTTGCCCATGCCGATTGCGGTCGCAGTGTATTCCGTGAACGCCCCCGAAGGGTCCGTCTCGTAGAGGTGTGGGTTCTCGTTTATCCCCGCAACCAAAAGCGCTGCGCCGAACGGCCGCGCCCCGCCGTACTGCGTGTACGCCTGCTTGATGTCGCAGAGCTCTTTCGTAAGCTTTAAGACGCTTATGGGCTCGTTGTAGGCGAGGCGGTTGCGCTGCGCCCACACGCGCGCGGAGTCGACGAGGCGGCGTGCGTCGGCGACGAGGCCGGAGGTTGCGACGCCGATGTGCTCGTCGATTCTGAAGATTTTTTCGATTGACTTTGGCACGATAAGCTTGGTCGCGACGTTCTTGTCGACTGCGAGCAGCACGCCCTTGTCGTAGACGATTCCGACTGCCGTGGTCCCGCGCTTGACAGCCTCGCGGGCGTACTCGACTTGGAACAGCCTTCCGTCAGGCGAAAAAACCGTGATAGCGCGGTCGTATGCCGCGGGACCAGATGGATACATCTCTTATTCCCTTCTCTAAAACGACTAATATATATAGCATAACGGCTTAAAAACGGAATTTAGCTCAACACCTTTTTGTATTCAACGAGCGCCATCCCGAAGGCGGGGGCGAGCAGCATTTTCCTCCTTTTTCCCTCGATTTCTGGCAGGCTCATGAACTCGACAGACTCTGCTTCATTGCGGTTGAATTCAATCCTCCCGCCGAACCGGCAGACATAGAGGACGGAATATTCCCGCTCATACTCAGTCTCGACGAGAAACTTCTCGACCCGCGTGAGCCTCCCGGACACGCTCGGAAGCTCCTCGGAAAGCTCGCGCTTCGCGGCTTTAAGGTAGGTTTCGCCCGCTTCGACGTGGCCTGAGGCGGAGCTCCCAAACATTCCAGCGTAGAGGTCTTTCTTTCTGCTTCTCTTCTGGACGGCAATCTCGCCGGCGTCGTTTACGACGAAGATGTGGACGGCGCGGTGGATGAGCTTTCCGCCGGCATGTAGGATGCGTCGGGGGGCCGAGCCTACGACTCTGTCCCCCTCGTCGACTACGGAATACACTTCCTCTGCCTCGGTCATTTCCTGATGAGCTCCTTGGCGAGGCGGTAGCGTTCGGCAACTGAGAACGGCTTGATTTTCTCGTGCGTCTTCGTCTCGCCGACGTATCCGAGGATGTCTGAGACGCTCACGCTAGTGAGGCTTGCCGACTGCGAGAGGGAGAGGCCGCTCGAATAGAGGCGGGAGCCGACCTTAATCCGCGCTTTCACGACGAGGTTTCCTTCGAAGGCGCCGAACTGCCGGTCGAAGGCCTCCACGTCGTCTAAGACGGCCTTGAAGTCCCCGCGCGAGAGCTCGGCAAGAACCTTCGCCTTAAAGTCCGCGAGATTCTCCTTAAAATGCACCTTCGAAAAAATCTTGTTGAAACAGTACGTGACCAACGCCAAGTCAATCAACTCCTCAGACTGGACTGTCACCGCCTGCTCGCTGAACTCGCGGGAAAGCTCCCGTAAACCCATCGCATCCTCAGCCTCGACCGCCAAAACAATCCTGTCGATGGAATCAGAAAGCATCGTAAAGTATTTGGAGGCAACAAATTAAAGTCAATACGCTTTCCGGTCTTTCCGCTTGGACCACTCCTTGAAGAGCGCGAGGTTTTCCTCGCGTAGGACGCCGCCTACGACTTTCACAGGACACCTGCCGTGCTCGCACATCTGCCTGTTGGTTATAGGAAGCTCGCTGAATCCTGCGGCTTCGGCGTCCCGTATGCGGGCGCCGAAAACAATCTTTTCGATTCTCGCCCAGTGTATTGCTGTAAAGCACATGGGGCACGGCTCGCAGGTCGCGTAGATGACGCAGCCAGACAAGTCGATGGTCTCAAGCTTCCTGCAGGCCGCCCTAATCGCCTCGACTTCCGCGTGGGCGGTGATGTCATTGTTCATCCACACCCTGTTGTGGGCGCAGGAGACTACTTTCCCCGCCCCCACGACGCAGGCCCCGAACGGAGCCTGACCCATCCTGATTCCTTCCCGCGCCTTGGCAATCGCCTTCCGCATGAATTTCTCGTCAGTCATCTTCCCCAATGTCCTCGTTCCAGAGTCCGGGATTCTTGCCTATGAACTCGCGCATGATTCTAATGCATTCGGCGTCGTTTAAGACTTTGACTTCGACTCCGCGGCTTCTGAGGTAATCCTCAGGCCCCTGAAACGTCTTGTTCTCGCCGACCACGA
>CAZJQY010000094.1:0-4827 GCA_964548095.1 uncultured archaeon | reverse complement strand
GAGGCGACGGCGATTTCCGGCCCCGCGTGGAGATACGCCACATCATCGGATGTGCGCGTCATCGTGGAACCTACCACGTTCACGATGGATGCGACATAGGCCCCCTGATTTCGCGCCGCCTTTATGGCTGCCAACGTGTCGGCTGTCTCCCCAGACTGGGAGATGGCGACGACGGCTGAATCCTTGTCGAGGGAGCGGACCGTCGCATACCGGAACTCTGATGCGACATAGGCTTCCGCGGGGATGCCGTATTCCTCGAGCACGTATTTCCCTACCAACCCCGCATGGTACGCCGTCCCGCAGGCGACATAGACGACCCGCTTTTTCTGGGAGAGCTTTTTCGCGATGCCCTCGAGCTCCCGCACGCTTCTCAGCGCATGCTTTGCGGCGGACGGCTCCTCCATAATCTCCTTGAGCATGAAATGGTGGAAGCCGCCTTTCTCAGCCTCCTCGACGCTCCACGATATCTCCTGAACCTTTTTTGGTATCTTCTTTCCTGACTTAAGGTCCCAGACCACGAATCCGTCGCGGGACACGAAACCGTATTCATAGTCCTCGATGTAGACTGCCTTCTTGGTCAAGGGCAGGAACGCCGGAGCATCCGAGGCGATGAAGTTTTCGTCTTCCCCCACCCCGATAAGCAGGGGGCTTTCCTTGCGGGCGATGAATATCTTGTCGGGGGATTCGAGGGATATTGCCGTTATGGCGTAACTTCCCTCAAGCCGCTCAAGTGTCTTTCGGAAGGCCTCCAGAAAGTCCCCCGCAAAGTAGCCCTCAATCAAGTGCGCGATTACTTCAGTATCAGTCTCAGAGTCAAAACGGTGACCGCGCTCGGAAAGCTCGCGAGCTAGCTCGGCATAGTTCTCGATGATGCCATTGTGCGCGACGGCGATGTGTTTGGTGCAGTCTGCGTGCGGGTGGGCGTTGAGCTGGGAGGGTTTTCCGTGGGTCGCCCATCGCGTGTGCGCGACGCCGATGTTTGATCGGTGGCGGGCGGGCTTTACTTTCGCGCGGACTTCGTCGACTTTGCCCTTGTCTTTGGGAATCAAAATCGTTTGGTCGGTTATGAACGCAAGTCCTGCGGAGTCGTACCCACGGTACTCAAGCCGTTTCAGCATGTCGAAGAGGATTTCGGGTGCATTCCGGTTTCCGATGTAGCCTGCAATACCGCACATTTTCTTACGTATTGACGCTCTTGTTTTATAAATTGATTTTACAATAGTATTGGATAAGAATGAATCGAGATTACGCGGGATGTTGGACTGCTTTGATTACTCCCTTCAAGAAGAATTTTACCGTTGATTGGGAGCAGCTTGAGAGGACGGTTTCGTTCCAGGTGACGGAGGGTTTGACTGGCGTGGTGCCGATGGGGACTACCGGCGAGTCTGCAACCGTTACCCATGATGAACACGCAAAGATTATCGAGAAGGTCACTGCGTACGTGAACGGACGCTGCAGGGTTCTTGCAGGCACGGGCTCGAACTCTACTGAGGAGGCAGTGTATGAGACCCAGAAGGCGAAGGAGCACGGCGTTGACGCGGTGCTGCTTGTCGACTGTTATTACAACAAGCCCGGAAGCCTGTGGCTGAGGAAGGAGTACTACGAAGTCATCGCGGACCGGTTCCCAGACATTGATATCATACCGTATGTCATCCCCGGGCGGAGCGCGACAGCGCTTGAGCCGGAGGACTTGGCGATTCTTAGGAGCAGGCATGAAAACGTTGTCGCCGTCAAGGAGGCAACCGGTGACTTCAACCGGATGCGTCGGACGCGCGCCCTCGTGGACGCTGAGTTCAGCATCCTTTCCGGTGATGACCCGAACACCCTCAAGATGATGACCGACCCGGCGATTATTGCGGGAGGGGTGGTATCCGTCATCTCGAACATCACTCCCGGCCCAATCGAAAGGTACACGAGGATGGTGTTGGACGGAAAAATCGAGGAGGCACGCCAAATCGATGCCGCCCTCCAGCCATTGTTCTCGGTCGTCGGCATCAAGACAGTCGAGGAAGTGAAGCTTCCGGACGGCTCAACGGCTGCAGTCGAATACAAGTTCCCGAATCCAGTCCCAGTGAAGACGATGATGAACGGACTGGGGATGATCGAGGGCCCCTCCAAGCAGCCCCTCGGAAAGCTTACGAGGAATGGCGTCGAGATGGTGCGCGCTGCCCTCCGCACGGTTTGGGATGACGCCCCCAAGCTTCTGGAGCCGGTAGGAGCCTACTTCGACGTCGACGTGGGAGAAAGAATCGAGGGCGACCAGTACTGGCGGAAACTCTCTTACTGATTGAGCCGGCTCAAAATACGCTCCTCGAGGCTTCGGGTGTCCTTCTTGGGGAGCGGCTCCTTTTTCTCGGCCTCGGGGTGAAGGTCTCCGAGAAGCATCTTCTCCCGCTCGGCCATGCTTAACTTCTTCTCCTCCTGCTTTTTCGGGGCCGCGTGCTTTGCCTCCTCCTCGTCTTTCCCGACAATAAGCTCGAGATAGACATCGTAGAATGCGTTGCGCAGGTTCTCGTTTGGCGTGAACGTCGAGGAGAACTTTATTTTATGCCGGTGGAAGAGCTTCTTGAGTGCTTGCCCGACTTCGGCATTTGCCTGAAGCATTTCTCCCATAGGATAGAAGACCACGGCAAAACCGTGCATGACGGAGTGGTGTTTTGCTTCCGTCAGCAGGTCGTCGTCGATTTTCTTGAAGTGGTCGTGGTGCACGCAGACGTCGTCCACCTGGCTGAACCACGAGCGGACTTCGTCTACGTGCTGCATGGTGTGCAGGTCTGGGAGCGCGTCTTTGTGGTCGGTGATGTAGAGGTGTATGTCGAATGCCACATGAGTCACCTATTGTTTTATTTGATTTCCTTGAATAAAAAAGGTTAGGGTAAGATGGAATCGGGCGGATTTTGCCCCATCTCGCGTATATCGTTTCCTTTCCCGAAAAACCGCGCGATGGTGATGAAGCCGGTGTGCCCGAGCATTCTCGTGTCTGGGCGGACTGTTTTCATGTTCCAGCTGCGCTCTAGTGTTTCGATGGTCTCTTGCAGGAAGTCTTCGCCGAGCGCGTCGACAAGCCGCTTGGATTGTGTGATGCTTGGGGAGTATGACACGAGGTAGCCGCCGACTCTTAAGGCGCAGCGTACGTGTTCGACGACAATCCATGGCTCGGGGAGGTCGAGGATGATGGCATCCAAGTCTTTTTCATCGATTCCGTCGTAGACGCTCTTGAGCTTGAGCTCGATGTTTGTGATGTTGAAGCGCTCGAAGTTTTTTTTAGCGATTTCCGCGAAGTCATCCCGCACCTCGTAGGATATGAGCTTTCCGGGTTTTACGATGTTCGCTAGGAAGATGGAGAGAAGCCCTGACCCTGTACCAGCTTCAACTACCTTGCTTTGTGAGGCGATGCCCGTCTTCGCTACGATGATGCCACAGTCTTTGAGGGTGACTGCCTGGGGGCCACGCTTCGCCTTGTGGATTACGTCGATGATGTCCGGCTCAAGGACCCTGAATTTTTTGCCGATGTTTGACTCTAGGATGTCGCCCGGTTTCGCGGCTGCGAGCGCGTCTGCCCGGACGCATCCATAGCGTGTGTGCATGTCGGCGGCAGCCTTAGACAGGTAAGTCACCCCTTTCTCGTCGACCAGGAGAATCAATTTCCGGTAAACACTTGGAGGGGGGAAGTATTTAAGCGTCGCCTAGATTTTCAGCGTGAGTTATGTAGACACTATGCGTGATACACTCTGTAATCGTAGATTCTCAGTGCATGGAAAACTACAATTTTCCATGAATGCACGAATAAACCCCGTCTGGGATGGACTTAACATGCGGGTGGGAAAGCACTCGCAGAACTCCTTAGGGGAGTTCCCTTTCTTTTGATGCATTGCGAACTCAAAGTTCGCATGCGCCCGAATCCGAAGGATTCGGCCGTGAAACTTTTCTTTCTGGTCAAAGAAAAGTTTCTATTTAAGCGTCGCCTAGATTTTCAGGACGCATTCAGGTTTGAGTTCAGCGACGAGCTCGCACATCCCGAGCTTCACCGCCTTCTCGACGACGCGGGCGTCGCGGTACGCAAACGGCATGTTGTCGACGTCAGAGAGGAATACGTCTCCGACGTTTTTCCGCGAGGACATCTTGAAGTATCTGATGCCGTCGACTTCGAAAACGCTCGACACGTCTGAGACGCCAAGCAGCGTCATTCCGGCCCCGTGGGGGATTATGTTCGCGTTCTTGAGCTTGTGATAGACGCCGAGTTCCTTCGCCCGGTCTTCAAAGCCTAATCGCCCGAGGTTCTCCGTGGTGAAGCTCTGTTTTCCGCGCACAAGGTATGCCGGCAAATCAGCCCGGAGTGTCAGGGGGAAGATGGTGTCCCGCTCGTGCTCGGTGGCGTATACTCCCAGAATCATCTCGTTGTAATTCAAAAGCTTCTGGTGTGTTGGATTTGAGAGTTCCTCGAACTCCCCGAAGAGTAGTTCGGCAAGCACCTGCCTGCGCCGTTTCGCAAACGATTCGGCGTACTGGTGGAAGTGCATGTATTCTTCGGCTTCCCCATCGTAGAGGACATGGAGTGCACCGAAGGGAGTCTCCTCCTGGTATGCCATCTCTGAGAGCAGGGGGCTCTGGTCGTAGCAGAGGCCGAAGCCGTGCGGGTTGTCTGCCGCAAACTCCGGTGCTGACGCATGGATTATGAACGCATATTTTGGCAGGTCTAGGCCATCGAGTTTCTTTACGCTGAAGACGTCGATGAAGTGATTTCCTTTCCCGAAGTCCCAAGATAGGGGAATGCCGTCAAGCTCAAGGTGCGTGTCTTTGAGGAAGTGTGCTTTCTCTGCAAGCTTC
>CAZJQY010000093.1:0-4893 GCA_964548095.1 uncultured archaeon | reverse complement strand
TCAGTCTTAGTTGCTATGTCTCAACAAGCCTATGACAAATACTGCCCTAGAAACCGTGAAGATACCTTGGTAATTATTGACCAAGACCTAGTCAACCCCAGGGCAATGAGAGGGGGAAGGCTTCTGGCTATACCGGCCAGGCAGATAGCCGAGGAGTTGGGTAGGATAACTGTAGCTAATACGGTGATGTTGGGCTTTTTCACTGCTGTTACTAACATTGTGTCGGCAAAAGCGATGAGGGATTCTATGCTAGCTTCTGTTCCCAAAGGTACTGAGGAGTTGAATACCAAGGCTTTTGAACGAGGCTATGCCTATGGTCTGGAGAAATCGGGTTCTATGCGGCAAAAAGAGAAATTAGTATAAGCTAGACGCTGAGTAAGTATAGAGATTATTTGTTAACCTCACCCTCTTTCATTTATCCCAAGAATCAAGATTTTTGTCCCTCCTCCCTTAATAAATAACCCTATTATAAATATGCTATTATAATGGTGAATGGCAGGTATTAAGATGGCTAGTGAATTGCCGAGCATGACCTTTAGATTGCTTCGGCGGCAGGGTAACATATTAAGGGTTAAAGGGCTTGATGCTATTGATGGCACACTGGTAATTGATATAAAACCCTACATTCACGGATATGATTCGGCAGCTAATACTAAAGCGCCACCATGGATAACCAGTCGGTAAGCCAAGCATTACTAAACATCTACCACCGTCTTATGGCTCGCTATGGACCTCAATATTGGTGGCCAGCACAGGAGCCATTTGAGATAATAGTCGGCGCCATCCTTACCCAATCAGCTGCCTGGCGTAATGTAGAGAAGGCTATAGCCAATCTAAAAGCGGCTAAGGCACTATCACCAAAAGCGCTACGCCGCCTTAGCCTGTCTGAAGTTGCTGCCCTTATCCACCCCTGTGGTTACTATAATGCCAAAGCACTAAAGCTCAAGTCCCTAGCTTACTGGCTAGGGAAATACTATGATGATAACCTCAATAAGCTGTTTACCGGTAATATTGACCACCTCCGCCAGCAACTTCTTTCCATCTATGGTATTGGGCAGGAGACAACTGATTCTATAATACTGTATGCTGCCCACAAGCCAATTTTTGTTATTGATGCTTATTCTCGTCGTATCATTAACCGTATCAGTCTAGCCCCGAATAGTAATAGCTACATTGCCTATCAGACCCTTTTTATGGATAATCTGCCCACTGATGCCGAGCTATTCAATGAATACCATGCCCTACTGGTCTGTCTAGCTAAGGATGTCTGCCGCAACCGCCCCCTTTGCCAGCAGTGTTGCCTCAGCAGTGTTTGCCGCTTCTATAAGATGGTTAAGTAACCCTATCAAGAGTGCTCCAATGGGTGAGAGAAAAATGGCTGGTTGATTTTATTAGGGGAGATAGGTTAAAATGTGAACTCGGGTAAAAAACCATAAGGATAATCTCATCTGCCCCGACTGGGTTGCTATATATCGGAAATGAAGATGGAACTAGCCAGGAAAGTATTAGAAGGTAATGTTCTAGCCGCCGCCAGGCTTATGAGAGGATTAGAAGACGAAGCCCCAAATGCGGTTGAAGAATTGAAAAGCCTCTATCCCTATACTGGACGAGCCTACGTAGTTGGGGTGACCGGTGCCCCGGGTGCTGGCAAGAGCACATTGATTGGTAGTCTAATAACTATCTTTAGAAGGCAGGGTATGACCGTCGGTGTTGTTGCTATCGACCCGACAAGCGCCTTTACCGGTGGGGCAATATTAGGGGATAGAATAAGGATGCAGCAACATAACATAGATAAGGATGTATTTGTTAGGAGCTTGGCTACCAGAGGTTGGGCAGGAGGATTATCAAAGGCTACAATAAGTACCATTCGTGTTATGGATGCTATGGGCAAGGATGTTATCTTAGTCGAGACGGTAGGTGCCGGGCAAGCCGAAATAGATATTGTCAGGGTTGCTGACACATCTATCGTTATCTTGACCCCGGGAATGGGAGACGAAATTCAAATGATGAAAGCTGGCATTTTGGAAGCAGCTAACATTTTTGTCATAAATAAGGCGGATAGAGATGGAGCCGACAATTTAAAAAGAGGGCTAGAGGTTATGCTTGGGATGAAGGCTCACCTTCCCGGTGAGTGGGAGCCGAGTATAATCTTAACTGAAGCTATCTTTGATAAAGGCAGCGAAGAATTAGCTGAGGAAATCCTCAGACATAAAGAATTCCTCATCTCCAGTGGAGGGCTTGAAAGGCGTCGGAGGGAAGGAGCCAAACTAGAGTTGATTGAGGCTATTGAAAGTTCTGTTAAGAATTACATCTACCAAAGGATTGATAAGGGTGATTACTTAGAGAAGCTGGTAGATAGCTTAGTGCAGAGAAAAACTGACCCTCATTCTGCTGCCTTAAAAATTATTAATCAGTTTAGTAAACAGTTTAAGCCGAGTTATAATAAAGTGACCAGGGCAGGTGGAGAAACAAAGTAGGTTGAGATAGTAAGCAATTTCGAGGAGGTAAGGATGGATTTTTCGTTAACCGAAGACCAAAAAATGCTTAGGACGATGGTGCGGGATTTTGCCACTAAGGAGCTAGAGCCGGTAGCGGCACAGATAGACGAGAGCAACGAATATCCGGCTGAACAGGTTAGGAAAATAGCCGATTTAGGGCTTATGGGGTTAACCATCCCTGAGGAATATGAGGGAAGTGGTAAAGGCAGGGTCGACTTTTGTATCGTTGCTGAAGAGCTGGCTCGGGCTTGTCCTGCCGCAGCTGCTTATTTCCGCATCAGCTTGTCTTTAGCTATCCCGCCTATTATTAGGCACGGGACAGACGAGCAAAAGCGCAGATTTCTAGTGCCCCACGCTAGAGGAGAAAAACTGGCTTGCTTCGCCTTAACTGAAGCTGGTGCCGGCAGTGACCCGGCGGCTCTGCAAACCACTGCCTTACGGCGAGGTGATGGCTATGTGCTTAATGGGACTAAACTTTTTATTAGTATTGGAGCCGAGGCAGAGACAATAGTGACCTTTGCTACCCTTGATAAATCGCTGGGCTACCGAGGCATAACCGCCTTCATTGTAGAAAAAGGCACCTCAGGCTTTTCCGTGGGCAAACACGAGAATAAGCTAGGCTTTCGTGGCTTATCGGCGACAGAACTTGTATTTGAGGACTGCTTTGTCCCCGAAGCGAATAGACTTGGCGAGGAGGGGCGAGGGTTTAGGATAGCCCTTGAAGCTCTAGATGAAAGTAGGATTACCGTGGGTGCTGAAGCAGTAGGTATTGCCCAAGCTGCCCTTGATGCCTCAATCAGCTATGCCAAAGAGCGCCAGCAATTCGGTCAGCGTATTGCTAACTTCCAGGCAATTTCATGGATGTTAGCTGACATGGCAACACAAATTGAAGCCGCCCGAGTATTAACCTACTATGCTGCCGACCGTCAGGATAAAGGTTTACCTTTTATCAAAGAGTCAGCTATGGCTAAACTATTCGCCTCTGAGGTTTCCAGCTTCGTAACCAATAAAGCCATTCAGATTCATGGCGGTTATGGCTACACCAAAGATTATCCTCTGGAGCGTTATCTTAGAGATGCTAAGCTAACCGAAATATATGAGGGCACCTCCGAGATGATGCGCATGACCATTGCCAGAGCGCTGGTGGGAAAAGGCTAAGATATAGGTAGGGTATAAAATTGACAAGCCAGCTTTGGTCAGGCTACTATACTGGTAGCATTTTTAAACGACCAAGGGAGGACATAAGATATGGATGGCGAGAAAACTACCAAGGAAATTCTAAGGGAAAAGACATCAAAGGAGCACCTTCCTCTATATAATCCGGAAGCCCTGAGAGAGATAGAAAAGAAGTTTGACACCTGGAAAAATACGGTAGTTCGGGAGCAAGACCGAAAGAATTGGGAGGTAACTCCTCATACTATCTTGGGTTCTGAGCTCCCCCGAGAGCTGCTTTATACCCCAGCTAGTAACCCTGACTTTGACTACACAAAAGATTTAGGCTATTCGGGGGAGGAGCCCTATACCAGGGGCATACATCCCAATATGTATCGGGGTAGAGTATTTACTATGCGTCAACTGTCTGGGGCTGGTTCTCCTGAAGAAGTTAACCATAGGCTAAAATTTCTCCTAGAGCATGGTGCCACTGGAACCAACCTAGCCCTTGACCTAGCTACAGTTCAGATGTTTGATTCCGATGAGCCTGAAGCTAAAGGGCAGGTAGCAACTGTAGGCGTGCCGATTGATTGCGTTGAAGATATGGAGGTAATCTATAAAGATATTCCCCTAGACAAAATAAGTGCTTCCATAGTTACTCATTACCCCAGGAATACAGCAATACTATTTCCCATGTATTTAGTAGTGGCTGAGCGCAGAGGCATCCCTTGGGATAAGTTACCGGGCAGCGTGCAGAATGATTTCATAATGGAGGAAGTGGTTCGCAGCGCCTCAGAATATATACCGCCTAAGGACGATTTTAGGATACAGTGTGACAATATAGAATTCCTCAGAAAGAATGTGCCTCTGTGGAACTATATTACCTTAAATGGCTATAATTTGCGGGAATGGGGGACTTCTGGTATTACCGAGATGGCAGTGGCTGTAGCCAATGCTATCGAAATCCTTAAGGAGATGACCAGGAGAGGCTATGATGTTGATTGGGTAGCTGAAAGGTTGGCATTCTTCTGGGCTCCGGCTAATGACTTCTTTGAAGAGGTGGCTAGGCTCCGGGCAGTGAGGCGATTATGGTATCAGATAATGAAAAATAGGTTTGATGCTAAAAACCCAAGGTCTATGTGGATGAGGTGTCATGTGCAGACTTCGGGCGTCTCCCTGACCAGGGAAGAACCTATGAATAATGTAATCAGGGCTGCTTATCACGGCTTAGCGGCTGCACTGG
>CAZJQY010000092.1:0-4900 GCA_964548095.1 uncultured archaeon | reverse complement strand
ATGAAGGTGATCACAATGTGACACCCACACTATATAAACCGTCAAAGCTTAGATATTATACTCATTCGTCGTGGGAGCATATAAATAGCCACATCCTTTTGACTGGTCTCCACGTAAGCGTCTGCTGCCTCTTCGTCTTCGTGTGCAGGAAAAAAATAGGGGGGAGTTTAAGTCTCCCCAACAGGGAGATTATTCCTTGCTGTAGCTTTCTTCTAGCTCTTTTTTCATGAGGTCGAGGTGGATGGTTTTGTCGGTCTTCGCGAGGGTCTCATCTCGTTCGACGGGTTTTCTGTCGTAAGTCAGGGCTCTCACGGCGTCGATGTTTTCCGGGACGACGATTGAGTCTTGCGGGCACATGAGCGTCACCCACGCTTGTTTTCCGTCTTGGAGCGTGATGTAGGAGCCTGAGGAGACGACTGCGAGGATGATGTCGCCGCCCGGGAAGAGTCGGTCGTCGAGTTTGTTCAGCCTTCTTGAGCGTTCCTTTAGTTCCGCGGTGTTTGAGGCGGTTTCGAGCAGGGCGACGCGGTTGTCGTCTGCGAATGCCTCTTTGAGCTGGTCTTTGGTCGGCGCCTTGTCTTTGAAGTTGATTTGGAGGTCGTGGACGTGCATGAGGCTTGTGGGGGCCTTGTAGGCGCGGGAGTATGCTTCGATTTTCATGACGGTCTGGAGGTCTGGCGCGTGGTGTGATGGGAGCTTTAGTCCGACTTCCATGTCGTCGAGGATTACTTTGCCTTTCATGCCGGGGTCGAGGGCGCGGCGGATGAGGGAGACGTTCAGGTAGTCTATGTCATACCCCGCCTGCATTATGCCTCCGTTGACGCGGGCAAGCGTCGTCGTGTTGCAGGAAACGCATCGCAGGTAGGGTTTGTCTGTTCCCGCGACCTTCTTGCAGACGTCGTAGTTTGTCCGGGTGTTGAATGACTGCCCGACCACGGCTTTTTCGCCGCCCTGGAATATGACGCCGAGTTTCTCTTTGCTTGCCTTGTTGTAGGGCTCGTAATAGTCTTCCTTGTTTTTGACGCCCATCTTATCCCCCGAGCAGTCGATGATGACGTCAGACGCCTTAATCAGGTCATGAATCGAGCCGCCGACGTTTGCTGCGCCAAGCGCCTCCTCGAAGGATTTGACTGCCTCGCCGAGCTTGTCTTTGCCCTCTTTTGAGGCAGCATAGACTTTGTATCCCTTGCTGTTCACCCACCGCGCAGCCCAGTCCGGGGACGTCTTCGCCGCCCCGACGAACTTCATGTCGTCCTGCTTTTCCAAAGCCCAAATCAGTTTGTGGCCTATTGTTCCCGGCCCGACAATTCCAACCTTCGTTTTAGCCATAGCAAACCCTCCTTAAGTTTAATCTGAGTACGTCATGATGAGGTTTATGCCGTTCACCATCGCATCAACAGATGCGAGGATGATGTCCGCTCCCGTCCCTTGGGCGGTGACAATCCTGCCCTTGCTCTTAAGTTTCACTTCGATGCGGACGACGGCATCGCTTCCCCCGGATATCGCGTCCACGTGATATTCCGTAAGCTCGAAGGGGACGTTTTTGGTCGCATTCCGTATCGCGTTGATGGCCGCATCCACGGGCCCGGTCCCAACGCCGGACGTTATCACTTCCTTCCCGTTAATCCGCAGCTTGACGGAGGCCGTCGGCGTGAACCTGTTCCCTGCGACGGCCACCAGCTCGAGAAGGTTTATCCTGCTCTCCCGCTTCACTCCGAGAACCGACGCCGCAATCGCCTCAAGGTCGACTGACGTCACATGCTTGCCTTTGTCGCCGAGATACTTGATGCGGTCGAACACCGCCTTAAGCTGCTCGTCGTTCACCCGGAGTTTAAGCTCATCGAGCATGCTCTTCACCGACTTGAGGCCGACGTGTTTCCCCAGAACGAAACGTCGCCTGGCTCCGACAAGCTCTGGTTTGATTGCCTCGTAGGTTTCCGGCTTCTTGAGGATGCCGTCGACGTGGATTCCGGCTTCGTGCGTGAATGCGTTGTCGCCGACTACCGCCTTGTTGGGCGGGACCGGGATGCCGCACAAACGCTCAACGAGTTCTGAGATGGCGCGAATCTTTTCGGTCTGAACGCCGGTTGTATGACCGTAGCCGAGTGTTAGACCCATGACGACCTCCTCCAGAGAGGCGTTGCCCGCCCGCTCGCCGAGCCCGTTCACCGTGACGTCGACCATTGCGGCGCCGGCCGCAACCGCAGCGAGCGTGTTGGCGGTAGCCAGCCCTAGGTCGTCGTGGCAGTGGATGCCGAGGGGGATTTTTCCTTTCGCTGAAACTGCTTTGAAGACTTCGCTCGTCCGCTCTGGGAGGAAGACGCCGACTGTGTCGGCTACGGTGAACCGGTCGGCCTTGTGCTCCTGCGCTGCCTTCAGCACTTCGAGGAGGAACGCTACATCGGTTCTTGAGCCGTCTTCAGCGCACAAGTCGACTTTCAGGCCGTGACTGCGCGAATACTGGACGCATTCGACGATTTTCTCCAGCACCTTCTCTCTAGTGCTCTTGAGCTTGTATCTTATGTGCAGGTCTGATGTTGGCGCCACCAGGAATACCGAGTCAACGTCGCATTCGAGCGCCAAGTCTATGTCTTGCGGCAGGATGCGCGCGAAGCTTGCGACTTCTGCGCGGAGGCCTTCCCCGGCAATCTTCTTGATGGCTTCCCGCTCTCCGGCCGAAGTTATCGCGGAGCCAGCCTCGATGACGTCAACGCCTAAGTCGTCTAAGGCTTTCGCGATGGAAAGTTTCTGGTCTATGGTCAAGGATACGCCAGGCGTCTGCTCGCCGTCCCTCAGGGTCGTGTCAAGAACTTTAACCTTTTTAGCCATCTTGGGTGATGAGGTAATATTTTATATGTAAGTCGTTAAAAATGACGTTTAAAACTGGTGCAGTAACGCGTTTTTTCACATAGACACGCGAACGCTCGTCCCGTAATCAAAAAATCCGCAAACTCGTGGGGAAAGAATGATTTTGGTTTGAAAAAATGCAGGTTCATTATCGTTTCGTCAGTAAATCGTTCATATATCTCCTGTAGCTAATACTATCAGGGTGAGTTCAATGAAACCAAAAAAGGATTTTTCAGAGGATGAAGCAAAGAAGATTGGGGAAAAGCTGGGGATTGTGTGGGACACATTCGATGTGGACCAGTTTCGAAGAGGGATGAACGTCGAGCTTGAACACGGTCTGCGCACCAAACTTACGAACGTGACAAGCGACGATCCGCTGATGACGGGCAAAATCGCTTTAGCGCATCTGCTCGAGTTTCCAGATTACTACGACCGGTTGGGGAGGATGGAGAAGGAAGCCGACGAGTTTTGGAAAAAGTAGGGTGTAGTCCGTTCAGGGGCGGCCGCGTTTGTCCCAGACGACCTTCCCTTTGAAGAGAATCCTCCGGACACGGTGCAGGGGGATGACGCTTTCTCCGACGCGCATGAAATCGCCGTCTAAGTTAAGGTCTTTGACGGCAATCTCCTGTTCAACGGGAGTGAAGCGGTCGACGTAAGTCAGCGAAAAATCGGGAGGATTCAGGCTCTTATCCCATCGAATCCGGTTTATAGTTGCGGTCATAACTTCGTGACAGATAAAGTTATGACCTCACATATAGTTGAGGGTGAAACTGTCTAAAAGGTTTTGCCCTCAACTATAATACGTCCCGCTCGAGAACCTCTTTCCTAAATGACGGCTTATTTTCGTGGGTTCCTGATTTCGATGTCCTTGGAGTATGAGACATGATAGAAGCGGGAACTCGGGTACAAACCCAAACTGTGGTCTTTACCGCACGCAGGGCATATCAGATTCTTCTGGATTGGAGGGAGGTTAATATTCTTCTCGAACTCTCCCTGGCATTTCTTGCACTTGAACACGAAGTGCCGGTAGAAATTTTGGGTCAGCTTCCCCTTCTCTGGCGCGGGTGCCGCGACATCCAAGTGGAGGAGCTTCGTCTCGAGGTTCCGCAGGTCTTCGTCGACGACGCGGGAGCGCTGGTTTCGTGAAGTGCGGAGTTCCTTCTCGATGATGGCAAGTTCCTTGTCGACGTTCTTCAGCCTATTTTCGAGTTTTTTGAGGTTTTTCTTCCTTGTGGAGAGCTTTTTCTTCTTTTCGGTTAGCGCTTTGTTTTTCTTGTCAGCTGTCTTTTTTGATGCCATCACAGATCACCTTCCGTTTATCTTATGTGTTTTTTTGATTTAAATTTGAGAGGTCGCCTTCCGGTTTTTTTCTGGATATCCGAAGGTACAGGAAGACTGCGGTCAGAATCAATCCGATGAGGATGATGATGACGAGGCCGACGCCGCCGACGATGAAAACATTCTTTGCGGTTCCAGTATCTCCTATCTTCGCCTCGAGGGCTCCGATGCTCCGTATGCCGTCTGAGTCGTTGAGGTCACTGTAGATGGTTCTGGCTTGTTCGAGGTAGACGGACGCCTCCGAGAACCTCTTTTCTGTGTAAAGCATCTCAGCCTTGCCGTAATAGTCGTCAGCTTCAATCCGTCTCTCGAAGGACAGCGTGAGATTCTCCGCCATGCCGGCAAGCTCTGTCTCGTTGATGCTCGCGTAGGCGCTTGCGGCGTGGCGCGCAGACTGGCTTGCGTTGGCGTAGTCCCCAGCCTCTGCGAGCCTTATGGCTTCGGAGTAGTTGCTGTCGGCGTCGGGTCTTAGGCGGCTTGCCTCGTAAATGCGCCTCACCT
This sequence comes from uncultured archaeon, assembly GCA_964548095.1. Classification (GTDB taxonomy): domain Archaea; phylum Altiarchaeota; class Altiarchaeia; order IMC4; family SCGC-AAA252-I15; genus SCGC-AAA252-I15. The sequence goes on along the minus strand of CAZJQY010000092.1, from coordinate 214 downwards.
CGCTGAGCGCTGACGCGTCCTTGAGGCGGGAGTAGATGGCGCTCGCCTTTGAGGCGGACTCATAGGCTTTCCCGTAGTCGCCGGAAGCGTAGGCGGCAACCGAGTCATTGTAGGCGACGTCTGCGTCATAGTGGTCGCGGGAGTTTACGGCGAGGCTGTCGGCTTCGCCCATCTTCTTCGCATCGGAAAGCTCCTGGAAGAGGACTTTAGCCTT
>CAZJQY010000091.1:0-4904 GCA_964548095.1 uncultured archaeon | reverse complement strand
TGTTATAGCCCATGTCCCTGAAGTACTCGGCGATGGTGACGCCCGTGTACACGGAAGCCTCCCGCGCAGCCACCGGCATGTTCGACGTGTTCGCAATCAAGACGGTGCGCTCCATAAGCGGCCTGCCCGTCCGTGGGTCCGATATTTTCGGGAACTCTTCTAAGACTTCCGTCATCTCGTTGCCGCGCTCCCCGCACCCGACATAGACGATGATGTCTGCGTCCGCCCACTTGGCGAGCTGGTGCTGGGTTATCGTCTTTCCCGACCCGAAGGGGCCGGGTATTGCGGCGGTTCCACCGCGCGCCAGCGGGAAGAAGACATCCATGATTCGCTGTCCGGTGATGAGCGGCGTCTCCGATTTCAGCTTCTTCTTGTAGGGTCTGGGTTTCCTCACCGGCCAGTTTTGCATGCACGTGAGCTTTCGCTCATGCTTCGCGTTTCTTACGACGCAGATAATATCCTCTACTGTCTTCTCGCCTTCGCCCACCTCGATGACTTTGCCGGATACGTCAGGGGGGACGAGGATTCGGTGCGCAATCACCTCTGTTTCTCTCACTTCGCCGATGACGTCTCCCGGATGTATGGCGTCTCCTTTTTTGACGCGGGATTTGAAGTCCCACCTTCTCTCCCGGTCGAGTGCAGGAGCGATGATTCCTCTTGTGATGTACTTCCCCGACTTCTTCATGAGTTCGGCGAGCGGGCGCTGGACTCCGTCGTAGATTGAGGTGAGGAGGCCTGGCCCGAGTTCAACGGACAGAGGCCTTCCCGAAGCTTCGACGGTTTCTCCGGGCTTCAGCCCGTTGGTGTCCTCATAGACTTGGACGTAGGCGACGTCTCCTTTAAGGCGTATCACCTCGCCTAAGAGGCGTTCCTCCCCTACGTGAACCACCTCGTTCATGAAGGAACCTTGCATTCCCTCGACTTCAACGAGCGGGCCTGTGATGCGCGAGATTTCTCCCATCTACTGCCTCCTGAACTCGAATCCGATAGCCTTCCTGACTAAGTCGTTTATGTAATCTTCGTCGCCCCCAGTCTCGTCGGGGATGGGAACGACGATTTTCCCGCTCCGGCGCAGCCCATCAATCTCGTCTGGCGCCCCGGTGAAAAGTTTGTTTGCGATGAGGATGATGTCTTCGCCTTCGCTGAGTCTGGATAGCTCCGTCTTTATCGACGCTTCGCTCGCCACGCGGGATTTCCTTATTCCCGCCAGCCTGAATCCCACGGAAGTTAACCTGTCGCCGATGTATATCATTTTTGTGGTTTGAATAGGAGCGAAACGAGCTCCGGTTCGACTGCCGGCTTCAGCCGTGAAAGCAGGTTGCCCAAGGTACAGTCGACGCGTATGGTCTCCTCGTGGTCGGCTACCACGAACCCGAAGTCGCCGAGGTTTGCTTCCTTCCCGCGAAGCAGCTTCTTGCACGATGTGTCGACGAAAACTTTTGGCCGGTCAATCCCCTCGGATGCTTTAGCGAGCATACGCTCCAGCAGCGTCTTCTTCTCCCGGTCTGGGAGGCTCATAATGCATTCGCGAGCCTGCGCAAAAACCTCATCGAGCATCTCCCGCTTCTTCGCCTCGACGATTTCGCGCGCCTCGATGCGTGCCGAAGACAGGATGCCTTCGGCAGTCCATTGAATTTCCCGTTTCCCTTCCTCGGCAATTTTTAAGTATTCACGCTCGGATTCGGCTTTGATGTCCGACTCGATGAGAAGAACCCTCTTCCGTCCTTCCTCCCGGATTTTATTAAGCTCTGTCTCACTGGTTTTGCGTATCTTAGATTCAAGTTTTTCCAAGGTCATGGCCGACGACACCCCGGGAGAACGAGGGATGAGAACGTTAATTAATGTTCCCACTGATTATTAAAACAGATTTATTGTAACGATGTTCAGGCCCGCCCGGATGAGCAAGCTCAAGGTTGTGGTCCTCGAGGACTATGTCGAAAAGGTTCTGAGGGAGCTCGGCAGAACCGGCGATGTGCAAGTCATCGACGTGAGGGGCGAGTCCGTTGAAGACGTCGGAAGCCTCGGTTTCATCAAGTCCTTTGGAGATTACGATCGAATAGAGGGGCTCAGCCGGATTATCCTGCGTTTGGACGGCATCCTCAACGCATTGGCACATTCTGACAGTACGTCCCAGCATCTTCCTGTAAGCGACGTCAGCACTCTCAGGAAAACGCTGGTTCCGGTAATGGAGAAAATCGAGGAAACCCTCAAGGAGCAGGTATCTGCCGTCGAGGAGATGAGAGTGCTCAAGGTCAAAGCCTACGCGCTTAAAAAAGCGGTGGAACTCGGCGTTACCTCCTCGTGGCTTTCCGGGGAAAAAAAGATTTATGCAGTCGCCGGAACCATAGAGCGGGCAGACATCCCGGAACTGGCGGAACTTCTCAGGGAGAAAACAGGCGGAAGCTATCTCATGTTCCCAGACCAGGAGAACGGAGAAAACGCGGCATCCGTTGTTCTGGTGACGGCAGAAGAGCACAAGAACGACGTGAACTACCTCCTCGATAACGTCAAGTTCGCCCGCTACAACCTATCGGACGGCGTGCGCTCACCAAAGGAAGAGCTTGCCAGGGTCGAGAAAACGCGTTCTACGCTTCAGAAAAAGAAGGCGCGCCTCGACGCTGACTTAGCCTCACTTGAGGGCAGAAACGCATCAGACCTCGCATCCTTTAGGGAGGTGCTCGACATGGAGAAGCGCATCCTCGAGGCGAAAAGTTTCATGGGCAAGACGAAGACGGTAAGCATCCTCGAATGCTGGGCGCCCACAAAAAAGGTTGCCTTCCTCACGAAGCGCTTCGAAGAGCTTACGGACGGCGGCGTCCTCGTGACCGAGACGCAGCCGAAGGCGGGAGAAAACATCCCCGTCATGCTAGACAACCCATCCTTCATCAAGCCCTTCGAGGTGATTACACGCTCGTACGGCGTCCCCGGCTACTATGAGGTCGACCCGACGGTCTTCCTGGCTGTGAGCTTCCCCCTCATCTTCGGCATGATGTTCGGGGACGTCGGCCACGGCGCGGTGATGACGGCGTTGGGGCTTCTAGTCGGCCGTCTCAGGCGCGGAGACGCAGTGCTGTCGGATTTTGCGCGGATATTCACCTACTGCGGCATCACTAGCGTGTTCTTCGGTTTCCTCTATGGAAGCGTCTTCGGGCTGGAGGATATCCTGCACCCCATCTGGCTCAGCCCCATCCACCAGCTGAAGGAAGGCCTCATCGTCAACCTCTTCGGGCTCGCCCTGTTCGTGGGCTTCGTCCAGATGCTTCTGGGCATCCTCATCGACTCTGTCAACAAGGCCTACTCATCCGGCTTGCGCCGAAGCGCCGTCGGCTCTGCCGCACGAATTTTCCTGTTCTTCGGGGTCGTCGCCCTCATCACGCGGCTTTTCGGCTTTCCCATACCCTTCTTCGGCTTTGCGACGACGATGCCCGAGCATCTCGTCTTCGGGCTCGGATTCCTTCTGCCCGCCATCCTCATCGTCGGCGGGGAGGTCTCCCACCACATCAGGGGCGCATCGCTTCTGGGCGTCGCCGCCTCCATTGGGAACGGGCTCTTCGAGTACGCCGACAGCATCACGATGTTTATAAGCAACACCATATCCTACAGCAGAATCGTCATCCTTGCGTTAATCCACGCATTCCTCTCTGAGGTGGTCTACCTGTTGGGCGGTCTTGCCCGCACGGTACCCTACGTCGGGCTCCCGCTCTACTACGCGACCCTCTTCGCAGGCACGCTCGTCCTCATCATTGGGCTTGAGGGTCTGGTCGTCTACGTCCACACAATACGTCTCCATTTTTATGAGTGGTTCAATAAATTCTATGGGGGGCAGGGCGTAGCCTACAAGCCTTTTAAAGTAGCTTCCCGATATGTTACCCAAGAGATGTGAGGTGAGGACATGGTATTGATTGAAGTAACCAAAGAATTTTCGGCTGCCCTCGTCATGGGTTTGTCCGCCATCGCAGCGGGATACGCTATCGCGAAAACCGGTTCATCCGCTGCAGCGGCAGTCGCCGAGAAACCAGATGTTTCAGGCAAAGTCCTGCTTTTTGTCGCGCTCGCCGAGGCAATCGCCATCTACGGCCTAGTCGTCGCCCTCGTAATCCTCGTACGCTAAGGTGCTGATTTTTATCTGATGGCTGCCTGAGGGGAGGAGCAGACGGCTTTCTATTCACCCCTTACGTTTTCAGTTATATGCCAGTTGTAGTCCGGTTGGGCGTATTCTTTCCCGACGAACCGCCTGCTTCGGATTCGCCTCAGATTCTTCATGATGTTCCGCGGGGTTATGATGCCGACGACTTTGCCGTCCGCTACGACGGGAAGCCACCGAATCTTGTGCTCGTAGAGGAGGTCGTTCACCTCTAGGAGGTCTGCGCGAGCGTCGACGGTAATGATTTTCGTCGACATGACCTCAGAGACTTTTGTTTCATCGGGGTTTCTGGAGACTGCCGCCACCTTCTTGAGGAGGTCCCGCTCGGTGATGATGCCCGCCATCTCCTCCCCCTCCCGGACGACGAGGCAGCCGATGCTGTGCATCGTCATGACTTTAGCCGCTTCCCGGACGCTTTTCGAAGAATCAATCGCGATGACTGGAGAAGACATAATCTCCCCCGCGTTTGCCATAAGAGGTTATGGGTGGGGGATATTAAAAAGGCTTTGGGGGATACAGTTAGCGTCTGGAAAGAAGGAAAGCCGCCACCATAAGAACCACGGCAAGGACGGAGACGACCACGGCAGAGCTTCTGTCTGAGCCGAATATGATGGGTATCGGCCCGAGGAAGACGACTCCGCCCCCTCTGACTGTTGTCTCTGACGATTTTGTCGAAGCGAGAATTCCCGCGGCAACAACGAGGAATCCTACAAGAATCAGCATCATGCCCGCCGACACAATAGTTGCATTAGCCATGTCG
>CAZJQY010000090.1:0-4972 GCA_964548095.1 uncultured archaeon | reverse complement strand
TTATAGTGCCAGAACACTATAAACTATAAATACCGTCAAAGTTCAGTATATAATATAGTATAATGGACGCTGGAAAACGTGTTCGCGACGTTCTCGCAGGCTACAATCTGTCAAAGATTTCCATCGCAACCATCGGAAGCCACAGCGCGCTCCAGATATTCAAAGGAGCCCGCGAGGAAGGCTTCAAGACAGTGTGCATCGTCCAAGAGGGGCGGGACAAACTCTACAAGCGCTACCGGCTCGCCGACGAATTCATTTACGTAGACGACCCCGCCGACATCCTCGGAAACGAAATTCAGGATCGACTGCGCGCCGCAAACGCGATTGTCATCCCCCACGGAAGCTTCAACGCCTACATCGACCAGAAGGAGATGGAAGAGAAGTTCCTCGTGCCGATTCTCGGCAACCGGACCCTGCTCAAGTGGGAGACCAGCCGCGACCTGCAGCACAAGTGGCTGAAGGACGCCGGCCTCCGCGTCCCGAAGATATACAAAAACATCTCATACATCGACGGCCTCGTCTTCGTGAAGTTCCCGGGAGCCCGCGGCGGCAAAGGCTACTTCATCGTGGATTCCCCGGAAGCCTACGACAGCAAGATGCAGGACATGATACGCAAAGGCCTGGTGACCGAAGACGTCGCAGCACACCCATACATCCAAGAGTACATCATCGGCGTCTCAGTCTACCCCCACTACTTCACAAGCCCCCTGACCGATGAAATAGAGCTCATCGGCATAGACAAACGCTACGAGTCAAGCGTCGACGGCATCGACAGGATTCCCGTCCCAGAACAGCTCGCCCAGAAAATCAACCCATCCTTCACCATCGTCGGCAACTTCCCGATGGTCGTCCGCGAAAGCCTCTTGGACGACATCTTCGAGATGGGCGAGAAAATCGTCGCGCACTCGAAAAAGATTGCACCACCAGGAGCCATCGGACCATTCTGCCTGGAGACCATATGCACTGAAAACCTCTCCCTCGTCGCATTCGAGATTAGCGCACGCATCGTCGCCGGCTGCAACGTCCACATCGGGCTCTCCCCATACACGTACCTGCGCTACGACGAACCCATGTACATGGGCAAAAGAATCGCACGAGAAATAAAAGAGGCCGTGAAAAAGAAGGCGCTAGACAAAATCGTGACCTGATTTTATTTCTTGCTGCTTCTTTTTCCGCCGACTCCCCAGTGGTCCTTGTGGACTTCGTTCAGGATGACGATAACGTCCTCGGGCTTGACGCGTATTGACGCGCAGACCGCCCCAGTCACACCCCGAATCAAGGCGTCTTTCTCCTCGAGCGTCCGCCCCTCCCACAAGTCTATTCTCACAACAGGCATGTTAAACTTATAGCGAATTGCATAAATAATTGAACTTGGATAATAACCATCCCGAGTCTGTGCAATTCGATACGCGAGGCAACCTTTGGTTGCCTGCGCACAATAATTGGCAAAGCCAATTATTAGTGTATGCGATTGCAAAAGTTCAAAAACTTTTGCAATCGTCTATATCTTATTATGAGGATAATAGTATCACATGAGCGTCCAAAAGCATAAGCCGTGTCCTGAGGGGTGGGGTGAGGAGGAGTGGCGGCGCTATCAGGAGGGCATGGCCGCTAAGAAGGCGGCTGAGGAAGCTAGTGGAGCGTCTGGCGTTCCCAGGGAAGCCGCCGACGAGCGTCCTGCGACTGAGATTGTTGGAGAGATTACAAGGGGCATGCCGGAATACAGGGAGAAGCCGGAGCCCACGCACCGTGGGCCTTGGGTTGAGGTGAGGCGTAGGGAGGAGGAACCGAGTCCTGTTGCTGAAGCATTCAAGAGGTTGTGGAACGCTGTTTTCAGGAGGAAACCTAAGGAGTGAATTTACTCTGTGTGCGAGTCGATTGTTCGCCTGTCTTCGTCTTTAAGCGTTGCCGTGTCTCCGTCGTTGTTCCAGATTGAGGAGCCTCGGCCCCAGTATAGGTCGCTTGTCGAGTCCGTGCCTGAGCCTGTGTGAACCTTCACCGAGTCGCCGGCGCCCAAGACGAATCCGGCAGGGAACAGGTACGTGTGGTTTGATTCATCTGAAAGACTCCACCCAGTAAAGTCCTGCGGTGCGCCCCCCGTATTCGCTACTTCAACCCACTCGCCGTTCAGGTTTACTTTGTCGTCTCCTTCTGCGTCGAATTGCACCGCAGAAATCTTGATTACTGCGCCGGTGCCGGTTACGATTGTCGTGGACGAAAGCGTTGTCGTCGTAGTCTGGGTTAAGGAAGTCGACGACGAAGAAGCCGTTACCGTGGAGGACGTTGACGTCTTGGAAAGCGTCGTCGACGAAGCAACCGACGTAGTCGAGGATGCTTGTTCGAGAGAACTCGTAGTCGACGGAGGAGACTCCGCGGCTGCCTGCCCGCTCCTCACGCACCTTCCCCCGCCGTCTGAGGCCTCAGGCTCGTCCAAGACGCACTCGAAGTCTCTGGGACAGCGTATACCTACGATTCCGCCGCAGAAAAAGCGGAGGCCATCCTCCCCCGAGATTAAGATGACTTTATCGGATAAAAACTCCTTCGAGTTATATAAGACCTCAAGCCGGTAACTCCCCTCAGGAAGGCCGCTCACCTGAAAGTTGAAGGGCACGCTCCCCAAACACTGCACGCACACGCCGGGCTTAGCCTGCGAGGAGACTTCAACCTTAAGGACGCTCTTATATAGGCTGTGAGATGCCGTGAGGGTGTAGCACGGCGACGGAGTATTAACCGAGCCAGTGAAAGAGAGAGTATCGCCCTCAATCGAGAGAGAAGTTTCTTCCTCGCCTGTGCTGCACGCTCCTTTCCCTGACTTGAACTGGAAGGAGGGCTGCGTTCCAGGTTGCGTTGTAGTTGACGAGGTGGACTCTGCCGTTATTGACGTGGTGGACGTGAATGCTATTGACGTCGTCTCCCGCGGACAAAGATTCGGGGAGGAGACAACCCTGCCGTCCGCGCAGACGTACTCTTTCTCAACGGCGGGCTCCCTGAGGCAGCCGCCCATAAAAAGAACCAAAATTAAAAGCAGAGCCCACCCGCGCATGTTAAATACTTTCACCAAAGTAATATAAACCTTCGATGGACGTGACCATAGAAACCTTCGGGTGCGCCACCAACCAAGCTGACAGCGAGCGAATCATGGGCTTGCTCGCCGGGCACGGGTTCAGCGTGGGGGAGGGCGGCGACGTCGTCGTCGTGAACACGTGCACCGTGAAGACGCCAACCGAAAACAAAATCAGGAAAAGGCTTCGCGAGCTTGAAGCCTTAGGACGACGCGTGGTCGTCGCGGGGTGTATGCCGGCCGCCGACAGCAGCCTGCTGGATGAGTTCGGCTGGTTCTCGTTCATTGGAACCAACGTCGCAGACGTCGTGGCTGCCGTTGAGGCTGCGGGAACCGGCGCACGCTACGTTAACATCTCCGGCGGAGGCGAGAAACTCTACATGCCAAAAGTCCGCGTAAACCCCGCAGTCGAAATCATCCCAATCCTTGAGGGGTGTCTTGGCTCATGCGCCTACTGCATCGTGAAAAAAGCGCGGGGGACACTTAGGTCGTACCCGCAGGAGGCGATTCTCGAGCGAGTCCGGAAGGCCGTCTCTGAGGGGGCCCGCGAAATCTGGCTCACCAGCCAAGACAACGGAGCATACGGGTTGGACACCGGCTCAAGCCTCCCTAAGCTTCTCGCCGGCGTATCCGAAGTAGAAGGCGAGTTCAGGGTGCGGGTGGGGATGGCGAACCCGAACCTCGTGCAGGCCGCACTCGACGAGCTGCTCGAAGCCTTCGGTGACGAGCGCATTTACAAGTTCCTTCACGTACCGGTGCAGTCGGGAAACGACGGCGTGCTCAGGGATATGGGGAGGACGTATTCCATGGCGGACTTTAAGGAGGTCGTAGCCGCCTTCAGAAGGAAGTTTGACGCGACCATCTCAACCGACATCATCGCAGGGTATCCGACCGAAGACGAGGGCGCATTCCAGGATACCGTCTCCTTGATACGGGAGGTTGAGCCGGACGTCCTGAACGTGTCGCGGTTCTGGCCGAGAACCGGGACGAAGGCAGCCGAACTCCCGGGACTCCCCGGCCGGGAGACGAAAAGACGCTCACGGATACTCAATCAAGTGTTCGAGGAGACCGGCCTAAAGCGAAACAAGAAATGGGTTGGTTGGTTGGGGGAGGCCCTCGTCTCCGAGAGAAACCAAGACGGCACGTACACGGCAAGAAACAGCCACTACAAGCCCATCGTCATCACGGCAGACGACAACGTATTCGGCAGATTCATAAACGTCGAAGTGACTGGGGCAACCAACTTCGACCTGAGGGGTAGAGTCAGTTGGCGAAGTTAGGAGGGCACGATAACACTATTCGGCGGGTGATTGAAGGAGCCCTCCGAACACTTTAGAGGCTTCCTCGCTTTTTCTTATCTCTCTTAGAACTGGCAGTACGTGGCTTTTCATCTGAGTGTATCTCTTATCCCTCTCGGCTGTACTATCGTGCTTGTACTGCGTCTTCTCAAGCCTCTCGATTAACCCGTCAAGAGTATAACCTCCCTTGTATCCGAGCGCCTTAAGCCCCTCCCTAAAGCTTGATTCTGACGCTTTGCCGTCGTACGAGACCTCAACAGCACCCTTTCTCAAGGCGTAAGCTCCGACAAAAACTTCAGCGGACCCTCCCATAAAGTCCCCGTGTTTTCTCACACTGTCGATGGCATCGCCGTAAGCCTGTGAAGCCCGCCTTACAGTACCCCCTCTCTCCTCAGGCGTTGCAGCAAGCCCGGAAAGCCTCATCAGTAAGTCGCCTCTCGCTCGGGAGCAGTAGTGTCTTATCGAGGGCGTTATCCAACGGCTATCATAAAATGACGCAACCTCCTCAAGATACTTTTTGTCCCCTGTCGCGCCATACAACTGCTCGTATATGTCTACTATACTAAGCTTTGACGGTTTATATAGTGTGGGTGTCACATTGTGATCACCTTCA
>CAZJQY010000089.1:0-4984 GCA_964548095.1 uncultured archaeon | reverse complement strand
CGCGACGTCAGGATTGAACGCGTGAGGTTTCGCCCGGTAGCGTGGTCTTCCCGACCCCCTCACCTGTGTTGCGAGACGTTTACCCATCCTTAGATGACTCCGAAGTGTGATGCCACTTCATCCGCCGAATTCTTTTCGGACAATCTCACTAGCGCCTTCTTCTTGCCGTCGGTCGTGTTCATGGTGGTGACTGATGTGACCTCGACGCTGTAGAGTTTCTCGACCGCCTCTTTTATCTCCTTTTTCGTCGAGTTTTTGGCTACGACGAACGTGAGTTTGTTCTCCTTCTCCCGGATGCCTGTTGATTTCTCGCCCATGAGGGGGTAGAGTACCACGACATACGGGTCTTTCATGCGGCATCACCCATCTTCTCGACGGCCGACTTTGACCAGAGCACGAGCCTGCCAGGCTGCGTCCCCGGAGCCAACTCCTCGATACCGAGGGAGGTGGTCGTCTCGACGTTTACGCCGGGAATGTTTGAGGCGGCCTTCCGGACGCCCGCATCCTCGGAGACGACGATGAGCACGCCCTTCTTCTGCTTGTGGGAGCCTCTCCCGCGCATCCGCTTAACCCCGGTTACGAGCTTGCTCTCCCGCGTCCGAGCGAGCTCGGCCGCAAACCCTAAGTCTTCCAGAACCTTGAGGAGTTCTTTAGTCTTTGCGATGCTCTGGATTGCGTCCTCGACGACCAAGGGCAGGTCCTTCTTGTCTGGGACAAGGTGCCCGCGCGCGGCTACGATGTCCCGGTTTGTGGTTGCTCCGACCGCTGACTTGAAGGCGAGCGCATGCTCTCGTTTGTTGATTTTCTTGGTGTAGACTCGCTCAGGCTTTGGGGGGTGGGCGCGTCTTCCGCCTCTCGACTGCGGGACTCTCCGCACTTTCCCGAGTCCTCCGCCGCCGGTCTTCTCGCGAGGTAGGCGTGACATCCCCCGGTTGATGGTCATCCGGTAGGCTTTTTTCCGTCTTCCGAAGTAGTCTGCAGTCGTCCTCAAACCAGCATAGGCCGTCGTGCCGTAGGGTGTGCGCCTTCCGGCTTGGACGGAAACAACAGCCCGCTGGATGACATCCGGACGGTATGGTGTGTAGAACACTTTAGGCAGGGTGACTGTTCCCTTGGATTTTCCGTTGGTAGCGTAGACTGTGACCATGCTATAACCCCTGCTTTGACGCAGTGCTCACGTGATTGACGGTGAATGCCTCCTCGGCGGACGGCCGCTTGGGAGCGTTGATGCGGATAATCCTCTTTGCAGGCCCTGGGACGGAGCCTTCGAGGAGGACGTAGTCGCCTTTGACGAGGCCGTACTTGAGGAAGCCTCCTTTGGGGGTCACATTTTTCCCGTCTTCGCCTATTTTGAGGATTAGCTTGTTGTATTCGGTCCTCGTGTGGTAGCCGACTTGGCCTGCCTGCGGCTCGCTCCAAAGCTTGCGCTTCGGCGTCCAGGCTCCGCCGGTTCCGCCGTGCCGCCTGCCTTTCGTCGCCTTCCGCGGCTGGATGGAGATGCCCCAGCGCTTGACTGGTCCTTGGAATCCTTTCCCTTTGGTTACCGCGCAGACATCGGTGAATGCGTTTTCGGCGAAGACGTCCTTCACGGAGACTGTTTTCCCAAGTATTTGCTTCGCATACTCGAGCTTTGCAGGAATGTCCCCCCCGATTGCGATTTCCATGATGTCAGGCTTCTTTTTGGGAACGGATGTGAGCGTAGGTTGCGTGCAGACGATGGCGTATATGTCTGCGAGGTTATCTGATTTTGAGAGGTCTTCGAGTTTTTTTTGAAGCTTCTTTTTCTTGGATAGGTTGAGTCGCTTCTCGAGGTCTTTGGGGATTTCGGGGGCCCATATGTCGGTCTTAGTCTCCTTGCCCCCGTATCCTTCTGAATAAGCGCGGATTCCTAAGATAAAGATGGGGGGTGCGTCGATGACGGTTGTGGGGATGGCAACCTCAAGCCCGGATGAGGGGCTTGTTTTCCTCCCGTCGACGGCAAGCACGTGAGTCATGCCCGCCTTGTATCCTGTGAACCCTAAAAGCTTTGGCTGGTTTGACGCAGACCAAGACCGTATTCTCGGAGTCTGCTTTTTGCTTCTTTTTCGCGGCAGATACGCCAGCGAACCAGTTCGCGGTTTGTGGAAATGCGACATACTCGAAAGTATGGATTATAGACGAGCTACGTCAGGGGATTGCTCCCTTGAAGTTCTCGTAGAGTGTGCGCCGCATAGCGCACACCTTTCAGCCGGGCAATAGAATATAAATATGTAGTATCCATATAAAAATGCATAAGTATGATGGTCACTGACGTTTTCTCTGAGTTTTTGCGCACGCACTTCTGGACGCCCGGCTACAACACCGTGAACACGCTGACGTACGGGATAATACTGGCATTCTGCGTCTATGTCGTAATAAAAGTCTTATTCGCGTATGGATTTCGGATTTACAGAAGATTTTTCATCGCAACGCTCCCTTACATCGCATTCGGTTCGACGGCTCGGGAGCTCGTGGACCGGGGCTTCGGCGCGTACCCGGGTTACGCCCCGTATCCAGCAAACTTCTGGCTGGTGGCGCCTGGGATATACGCTACGATGTTCCTCTTCACCACCCTCGTCCTTGCCGCAACCGTTGCCGTGTTCAGGGAGCGCTACGCCGCTCCCATGGCGGCCGTTGGCGGCATCCTTTTCGCCTATAACCTCTCCTTGATTCTCGCGCACATAGCAAACCTTAAGTGGTTCTACTTTTCCATCCTCTCGTTCACCGTAAGCGCCCTCCTCTCGTACGCACTCATCAGGCGCTTTGGGGCAGCGCTTCTTTCCAGCGCCGATTCCTTCAACGCCAACTTCCTGCTTGTCGCCGCACACCTGTTGGACGCAAGCGCGACGTTTACTGGCGTCGACTTCATGGGCTTCTCCGAAAAGCACGTCCTCCCAAGCTACCTCATAGAGAAAATCGGGTCAGCGGCCGTGATGTTCCCCCTCAAAGTCATCGTGGTCGCCGCCGCAGTCTACCTCATTGACAAGGAATACGCAAAAGACGAGCTCGCCCGAAGGTTCATAAAATTCGTCGTCCTCGTGCTTGGTTTGGGGCCCGCCCTGCGGGATCTCACGCTCATTGCCCTCGGCTAGCCCCGGGACGTGCGCTGAAAAGCTTTTTAATGGGGGGGTGAAATAGCCTAGTATGCGGCGTTTGGTGGTCTGCCTTCTTATGGTCTGTTTTATTGCACCCCATGCGTGGGGGTGGCTGCCGGAAACACACCAGCTCATCTGCGAGCAGGCTACCGTAGCGGTGTGGGGGGGTGAGGCGGTTGCGAGCTGCTTCACGGGAGTTGCGCCCGCTGAGTGGGATACATTCTGCGCGGAGTACATGCCGTCGGTTGAGCTCGCCCTAGCGTGCATGAATTATTCGATGGTGTATCACCCGTCTGTTCTGGCTGACCGTCTATTAAACGACACTGCCGGGCACCTTGATTTTACGGAGTGCCCAATAAAGTCGCAGGCCGACTACAAGTTCGCGTGCGGGGACGCGGGCTACGCGCCCGCAATAACCTCAGCTAAGACGTGGTTTGAGAAGTCTGCTAACTCGAAAAGCCGCTGCCCGAGAATCTACGCGTTCTGCGTCGGGTCGGATTACCTTGCCGACGCACGGCTTCCGACGAACCGCTTCATAGGAGGCTACGGCTCAGAATGCGCGGAGGCTCTCGAGCGCGGAGTTGAGGAGAAGGTGGTTGCGAAGGATTCTTTGTGGGAGGTGAACGCCAGATGCAGCATAGCCTACCCGAGGAAGCTTGCAGGGCAGACCGTAGTCTCGACCGTCAAGCAGCAGTTCAAGGTGACGCATGAGGGCATCCAGAGGATAACGGAGGAGCTTGCCGGATACGGGATGAACATATCCGTGATACCTTACGTGACGACCACTTCGACGACGTCGACCACGACATCGTCAACGACCTCGTCGACGACGTCATCTTCCACATCCACAACGCTTGCCCCGCCCGCCCAGGAAAAGAGGGGGGGTGATGTCACCAAGGCTCTGCTCGTCCTTCTTGTGGTCGCCGCGGGGGGCGCAGGAGCATACTACCTAAAGAGCAGGCCGAAACAGGGCAGCAAAAAGAAACCGCACGCCCTCCTCGGCTCGTCAGAGCACACACACCCCACGCACCTTGAGCGTGCTTCATGAAAGCTCGTCGACGATGTACTCGAGTTGGTCTGAGAAGTCGTTGTAGCGGGCTCGGCCGAGAAGGTCTGCGGCCTTCTTCGTAAGCTTCTTCTTTGCCTCAGCGATGGGGGCGGCCTCGTCCTGGGTTTCCCCGATGAGGTTCATGGCAGCTTCCGCGTCCAAGCCGAGAATCTTCTCGGCGTTGTCCCTGAAGAACACACCCCGGATGGTGCCGGAGTCATCCTCCAGAACCGCGGAAACCACGAGGTTGGATGTTGGGTCCACGTCACCGCAGGCGTCACAGAACCACGCGCCGCCGAGGTTTTGCACCTTCCCGTTGCAGGAGGGGCACGTCATGTAGAAGAGCGACCGCTCCTCGTCCAAGTCCACGATTCTCGCCGAAATCCGCACCCGCTCCTCCGAAGGCTCAAGCTCTGCGACAGTCTTCGCGGGCGTGTAGGCGAGCTCGATGTCCTCGGCCGGGGGAACCTTCGAACCCTCAACCTTCTTGACGGCGCCGTATTTGCCGACGTGGACTTCAACCTCCTCGTTCATGTTCGCGCGGACGTAGGCGTTCTGCACGAGCACAACATCGTTTCGGGAGAGCTCATCCGCCTTCCCGCTTCGCTCATCCCACAGGATGAGCCTTATGGTGCCTGAGGTGTCGCCGACAATCAGCGAGGAAAGCGTCCCACCCGAGTACTTTCGCGGCGGATAGACCCGCAGCACCCGCGCCTCAATGCTTATGGAAGCCTGATCCGGCTTCAAATCAGAGACTTTCATCTTCTTTTCCGCCGAAGGCAGCGCAGGAAGCTTCAATTTCTTATCTGACTTGACAACACGC
>CAZJQY010000088.1:0-5040 GCA_964548095.1 uncultured archaeon | reverse complement strand
ATGCCGCCGCTTGTGTTTAAGACCCACAGTTCCCCGACGTTGGCGTTGCTCCGGTACAGGAACCGGTTGTGTCTGCCGACTGATTCGTTTGCTGAGTTGAAGTACTCATCCCATGTGTGGTTGACCGACTCCTTTCTCCCGCCGAGGCCTACCAGTATCTCTGGCACTCCGTCACGGTTCAAGTCGGTTATCCGGAGGGTGTATACGGAGCCGACCTCCTCTTTCGGGGGGAGGCGGAACTCCCGCTTAACTGTCCCATTGACGTCGAGTATGTGGATGACGTTGTCGTAATCCCCGATGACAATCTCCTCGTTTTTGTCCCCGTCAAGGTCTCCCGTGTCGAATGCTCCCACTCCCGCAGGGAAGCTTGTGCGCCATCGCGTATCGAGCTTCGATTCTTCTGCCCAAGCGTAAGTTGCGAGGAAGGCTACTATCAGTATCGCGGAGAAAACTTTTTTCTTATACCTTCTTGGATTCGTCTGATGGTGCATCTTTAAGGTGGTTCGGTACGTTGGAGGATTTTCCCGATGATGTCGTCCGGCGTCGTCCCGAATTCCTTGACGTTCGGGTCGAGGATGAGCCGGTGCCGCAGGAGGGGGAACGCGAGGTACTGCAAGTCTTCGACGATGACGTGGTCTCTTCCGTGGAGGAAAGCCCGGGTCTGCGCGCAAATCCTGAATGAGAGGGAGGGTCTGATGCTTCCGCCAGTAGAGACGCCTCGGAACGTCCGCGTCGCCTCAACGATTTTCACGGCGTATTCGATGAGGGTGTCTGAGATGTGGACGTTGTTCGCAATCTCCCTCTGCAGTATTATGATTTCGGCGGGGTTGAATATCCTCTCGACCTTCTCCTCCTCGAACCGCGACTTCACGATGTTGATTTCGTCCTCTTTGGTTGGGTAGGATATCATTACCTTAAACAGGAACCTGTCCTTCTGCGCTTCGGGGAGAGGGTACGTACCCGCCTGCTCGACGGGGTTCTGGGTCGCAAGCACGGTGAACGGCTTCGGAAGCTCGTAGGTTGTCCCGCGGACGGTTGCCTGTTTTTCCTCCATGACCTCAAGCAGCGCAGACTGGGTTAACGGCGGTGCCCGGTTAATCTCGTCGACGAGGAGGATGTTGGCGAATATCGGGCCTTTCCTCAGCACGTACTTGCCCTCCTTGTCATCGTAGACTGCGTCACCAATGAGGTCCTTCGGTGCGAGGTCCGCGGTACACTGCACCCGCTTGAAGCTGCAGTCGAGGGCGTCGGCGATGGTCCTGCTCATCATGGTCTTACCCATACCGGGAACGCTTTCGAGCAGGACGTGGCCTCCCGAGAAGATGGCGACGAGGATCGTCTCGATGGCCTCGTCCATGCCGATGACCCGCTTGTGCACCTCGTCGAGGATGCGCATGAACTGCTGGCTGACGTCCTTATCTCGTTCAATCATCTTTTATCTATTCATGCTTTATACTTTTATTTCCTTGTCGCAGGTCGGAATCAGCCTCCGGATGATTTTCTGCGTCGAAGCCTCGTTGGCGGAGAGGATGACGCCTCCGACGCCATCGGAGCGTATCTGGTTGACGAGGAAGTGGATGAGCTCTTCGATTGATCGTTCCTCGTTGTAGATGAGGAGGCTTGATATGGAGTCGATGAACAGGAACTTCCGTTGCGTCGGGATATCGTGCAGCAGCTTGTCCGAGTACATGTTGATTTCCTCGAGGGAGGCCGGGTTCTCGACGTACACGACGCTGTCCGTCTTGTCGACGCTGCGCCCGCTCGCTCGCGAGATGCAGTCGACGAACTTGAGGTTCGCGGGCGAGGTGTCATTCTCCTCCATAATCTTTACTATCTGCTGGTAGGGTTTGCTAACCGAGATGTAGACGCCGCCCTCCTTCTTCTCGTTTACGAGGATGTCGAGTATGTTGGCCACCACCTGGCTGTGGTCCTCTGGGTTGTAGGATATGAGGGCGACCATGGTCGGCTCGACGCCGATGAATCCGCGCAGGATTTTTTCTGCGACACGGACGGCGGAAGCCTTCTCGCCCTCCTTCACTTCCGCAGCCATGGCGACCTCCTTTTTCTCGGCGACAACGCGGAGGGTGATTTCATTTGAGGATTTCATGTACTTCCTGTCCTCGAGGTCGTGGTACAGGATTTCAAGCGGCCTGAAGACGAAGTTTCCGACCTCGGTCGGGTTGATGACGATTTCCACGTCAAACGACTCCCCACACTCAAGCTTCATGCACTCCTTGGTCGCCTTCTTTACTTCTACCGATGCTGGGGCGTTGGGGAGTATCACGATTCTCTCGATGACCTGCGCTCCCTTGTTGACGATTTTGCCATTAAGGACCGTCGCGGTCCTCACGAGGACGTCTTGGGGCTGTGGCATCTCGACCTCGACGTCGGGCCTGGACTCAATCTCCTTCAGGTACTGTTCGACATCCGCCCTGCGCGCGGCAAGGTATATCCTGTCGAATTCGCCGATTCCATCATAAGCTATCCCGTCGAATCCTGCGAGGGATTTCCTGAGGTGCTCCGTGGCATTCGTGTAGTCGGTCGACTTCAACGACACTTTCGCGTCGATGAGCTCCGCCTGCGCGTCGGCGACGGTGCTCATGTTCTTCTCCCCCAGTTTCTCGTAGATTTCCCGCGCCTTGAGCATGCTCTTCATGGCCCTGCGGGTGTCCTCCACCTTGAGGTAGCCTTCGCCGATTCGCAGGTTCGCCTCGGCTTCCTTGATGGGCTCAGGCTCGTCTTTCTTGGCGTCGAGGTAGGCGACGTACTGCCATATGGAGGAGTTCATGGCGTCGCGCTCCTCCTTGCTCTTCTCGATTTTGCGGAAGCATCCTGCAGCCAAGTCAAAGCTGTTTCCCGCCTCGAAATAGTTCTTCTCGTTCTGCGCCTGCTGGCCGTACTGCAGGAAGTACTTTGCGGCTTCGTCGAACTTACTCGCCCGCATGTAGGCGTCCGCTGCCTTGTAGAAGAGGTTTGACTTCGCGTATGCATCGCCTGCTTTGATGTAGGCCTCGTCAGCGTCCTCCCGCCGGTTGGCCTTCTCCATGGACTGCGCATGCTTGTAGAACAGGTCCGCAGCCTGCTCGTAGTCCTTGAGCAGGTAATAACAATAGGATGCGTTCTGATAGTTTTTGGAGGTTGCATCGTGGTTTTCAGAAGCCTCAGCCTTCGCAGCCAAGGCGAGGCTTAGGTCTAGCGCCTTCTTGATTACCTTGACTGCCTCAGGGCGCTTGCTCACTGCAAGGTATGCCTCGCCAGAGGCCGTGTAGTTTGCGATTGCGCCGGCAACGTCCTTCGAGGACTCCTGGCAGCGGGCGACGTTTGAGAGCGCGGTGCCCTTCGACGTGCTATCCTTCCCCTTGTCTGCGGTCTCCGCAGCCTTCGTGTATTGTGCGATGGCGTCATTTACGCGCCCCACACCCTCAAAACACTTCCCAGCGTAGAGGAAGTTTGCGATTGCGCCGGATGCGTTCTTCTCGCTTTCGTTGAGTTTGGCGGCCTTCCGGTAGTTTCCGATGGCGGCATCGAGCCTGCCGAGCTTTTCATTGCACCGTCCGATGTTCTCATACCCTGCGGCGGCGAGCTCATAAGACTTGAGTTTGTCGTAGAGGCCGACGGCGAGGGAATAGTACTCGATGGCTTTGGTGCAGTCGCCCATCTGCTCGTAGGATTTCGCAGCCTTCGTGTAGTTTTCGCTTGCTTCGATGTCGTCTTTAATCTGCTCGTCCAACTCGGCCGCCTTGATGTAGGATTCGGCGGCAGACTTGTAGTCGCCGCTCGAATACGCGTAGTTGGCGCTCTCAATGAAAGTGTGGCTTGCTTGGATGCGTTCACCCGACTGCGAGAACATGAGCGCCGACTTTTGGTCGTATTCGGATGCCTTGGCGTGTTCCTCGACGACTTCGAAGCTTGAGGCGGCCGACTCGTAGGCGACTCCCGCGTTGTGGTAATCTGCATGCTCCTCGTATTTGACCCCCGCTCTAGAGTAGTATTCTGCTGCCTTGGCCGTGTTGTGCATGCGGTCTTCATCAAGTCCCGGCTTCATGTTCACGTAGCAGTCCCCAATCTTCTTGTAGGCTGAGGCGAGATTGATGGCATCCCCCTTCTCGATTTTGGCCTTGAGAACCTGCAGGTAGACTTCAAGAGCCTTCTTATACTCCTTCTGCTCGAAGAGGTTGTCTGCCTTGCTCATGCTCATCGAGCCGAACGCTTTGTCGAGGAAGTCCATACTAACATACTTTATTCCGCGCGGTATAAATAACATGGAGCTCGCTTTCATCTCCGGCGTCTACGGGAATCATTGAGCCCGCAAAACAGTCCGTAAGGACGCTCGGACGCTGGGATTTTAACCCCGTATCACATAAAGTTAAGGGTGCTTTAATGCTTACGGCAAAGCAGCAGGTCATAAGGGTCCTTGAGGAGACAACTGGGGAGAAGCTTTCTCCAGACGACCTCGAGTACTCTCCCCACGCAGACCTATCCTCAAGCATCTGCTTCAAACTCGCGAAAAAATTCAGGAAGCCTCCCGCAGAGCTTGCCGAAGAGCTTGCCCTAAAGATTAAGCCTTCGGGTCTTATCAAGAGTGTTGAGGCTAAGGCTGGCTTCCTAAACTTCTTCCTCGACTACGAGAAGTTCGGAGCGCACGTGCTTGAAGAGGCGCTTCGTGCGGACTATGGTAAGGGACTCCCGAAGAAGGAGCGTATTGTCCTCGAGCACACGTCAGTGAATCCGTCCGGCCCGGTTCACGTCGGTCGGTTGCGCAACAGCGTCATCGGCGACTCCCTGCGAAGGATTTTATCTTACGCGGGCTTTCCCGTCGAAACTCGCTACTGGGTGAATGACGTCGGAAAGCAGATTGCGTTGATTGCGCTCGCCTACTCTGAGGCTGTTCCCGATGATGTCGAGGCTTCCTCCGAGTACTCCAAGTACGCAGGCAAGGAGGACTTTCAGGTTTTCTTCAGCTACGTTTCAGCGAACAGAATGTTTGAGGAGGATGAGAGCTTCAGGGAGCGTGTGCAGGCTCTCATTAAGGCTGCTGAA
>CAZJQY010000087.1:0-5044 GCA_964548095.1 uncultured archaeon | reverse complement strand
GTATTACCCAAAAAATGGAAAACAAAAAGAACTGCCGGCACGTTGTTTTGGAGAAATGCGAGCACCCTGAACTGGGGGGAGGGGTTGCAGGCCACCGCGTATGGCACTGCACCATCTGCGAGTACTTCAAGCCGAAGCGGAAAGGCGTTACAGTCGTGAAGAAGACTGCGAAACCCGCCAAAAGCAGGGCCCGAGCCGCTACTCCGAAACGCGGTAAACGACGTCGTTAGGCTGCACTTTGTCGGGGACTTGAATGCCGACGGACTGACCACACCTCAGCCAACTGAATAGGCTGCCGGACAACGTGGAGGGAGTTGATGGTGAAAGCCAGATTAGTGGTGGCCCCTTCAACGGGGATTGCGTCGCCGACTGAAAGCCTGCCGTCAGAAAGATTCACAGCAGCCACCCACAATCTTCGAAAAATCACATACTCCCCCCTGAAGGGGGGAATATGACTTACAACGTCAGCAAAGATGTTAGGCATTCATCTGCGACTTGAAAGTCACAGTATTCTGCCGACTTTGTAATAACTGAAAACAGAACCGATTTTCACACGCTCATCCATAAAACATCACCCCTTACGGAGTTAGAAAAACCAGATAAAAATCAAATACTCTCTAGAATCCTCACGAGTGCGGCCATTTTTCCGGCGGGCATGAGGTGTACGCCGGCAACACCCAGTTCTTTGGCTTTGTCGACGAGCTCGACGCATATGGCGACTCCTTCTTCGAGGGGGTCTTTCGCGTTTTTAATGCGCTGACCTGTTTCCTCGGAGATTACGACGCCCGGCATCGTGCGCAGGAACTTCACCATCCCGTAACTGTAGAGGGGGACGAGGCTCATGCAGACTTTCTTGCGGTCGTCTGCGCCCACCGTCTTCTCGTATTTATTGAGGTAGTCTTCGACTAGCTTCGCCTCAAACACCGCTTGGGTTTGGATGAAGTCTGCGCCGGAGAGGAGTTTGCGCCGCATCTTGTACATCTCGGGTTCTATGGGTTTCACTCCGGGGGCGACGGCGCCGCCGACGAAGAATTTCGTCTTGGCGTTCAGTTTGTTTCCAGCAAGGTCATAGCCTTCGTTCATCTTTTTTATTGTCACTATGAGCGACGTTGAGTCTAGATCGTAGACTGGCTTCGCCCGGGGGTGGTCGGAAGATTTGCAGGCGGGGTGGTCGCCTGCGAGCGAGAGGACGTTTTCGATGCCGAAGGCTGCCGCGGAAAGCAGGTCAGCCTGCAGCGCCAGCATGTTCCTGTCCCGGCACACCATCTGGTAGACGGGCTCAAGCCCGTGCTGCGCAAGCATGATGGAGGCTCCGAGCGAGCTCATGAGCATGATTGAGCCGGGTATGTCGACCACGTTTATGCCGTAGAGTTTCGGCCAGAGGGGTTTCAGTTCCTCAATCTCTTTCGTGAAGGGTGTTGTGTCCGGGCCCTTGGGGGGGGCTGCTTCGCCGGTTACGATGAATTTTTTGCCGAAGTTTTCGGATAGTTTGCTCATCTTTTAACCTCCGGTAGGCGGGGGGTTAGGAATTCGTCGAGCCTTTTTTGTGCGCGCATTTTGTCGAAGATTTGAACCCACACGCAGGGGACTTCTGCGACTTCGCAGAGGCCGTCGCGGACGCCGCCGCATGGGCCGTTTAGGAGGGATTTCGCACAGCGTGTTATCGGGCACAAGCCCAGAGTCTTTTCGAGCACGCAGTTCCCGCAGGCTGAGCACACGTCCCGGAACGCCTTCTCTTCGGGAAGCGTCGCCCCGATGGATGTCGTGTCTAATCCGGGCGTTATGTGCTTTTCAGGATACTTGTCGGAGGCGGTCTGGACGCCTGCGCCGCACGCAAGGGATATCGTGACGTCTGCTTTCTCCAGCTCATCGCGTATCTCGTCGAAGAACTCTGGGTCGCACTGGCGGAGAATGGTTTTCTTCACAAGCTGGACACTCTTCCCCTCCTTCTTGAGCAAAAGCGTCAGTGCTTCGGCGAGTTCGTCAACCTGCTTTTCCCCGCCCACTTGGGATACCGTTGTGCACGTACCGCACCCTAAGATGAGGATTTTCTTCGCGCCACCGATTGCCTTCCTAAGCTCTTCTAGGGGTTTTCTTTTTCCGGTAATCATTTTCTGTCAATAATTTCTTTAACCACATTATTTAATCCGGACTTGAAGAGCTGGAAGACTTCGAAGAAGCGGATTCTCCCAGCCGCCTGAAGCTCGGAAAGCGTTGCCGCCACCTCGCGCACTCGTTTTTCCGCTACTTTGTTCCCGGTCTTGTGCGTGCACATGCCTTCGTCGCAGGATACGGTGACAACACCCGCGAAGCCGTCGTTTAGGAGCCGGAGCAGGCGCGGTTGGGGTATCCTGCCCAAGCAGTCGACGACGATTGTCTTTATGGAGGCTGCGTCCTTCTCCTTGAGGAGGTTGTATGCGCGGGCACATGAGATGAGAAGGACTGTCTTTTTGCGCTCCTCTCTCGGGATTGCGGAGACTTTTTCTTCGAAGTGGTCTTCTGCGTGGTCTGCCATCGATATCGCGGATGCCGGGCACTCGGCAAAGCAGAAGCCGCACGACTGGCATTCGTTCAAGTCGACGTAGGCCTTATCTTCCACAATTTTTGGGACCTGATATGGGCATATGCGGACGCAGGCGAGGCAGGCGGCGCACTTGTCGGAGTCGACTGTCGCCCCGAAGCCGCACCCCAAGCACCGCAGCGACTCTGATACTGCGTCCTCTCCTGAGTACTGCCGTGGTATGAGCGGAATCCGTGTCGTGTGCTTGATGTTGCGGGAGGTTTCCTCCGAAAGCGCTGTGAGCGGTGTCGTGATTTGCTTTGGGGTGTACAGCTTCTTCACAAGATAGCAGTCGATTGATTCCGCGGCCTGCCTTCCGTAAGACATCGCGTCGATGATGCATGAGGGGCCTGAGACGGCGTCGCCTCCCGCAAACACGCCGGGAAGGCTTGTTGCGAGCGTCTGGGGGTCTGCGGCGATGTTTCCTTCGTCTTGGACGGAGAGCCCGTCCTGCGCGAAGTAGGATACATCGGGCTTCTGCCGTATGGCAACGATGACGGCGTCAGCGTCTAGCCTGAATTCGGAGCCCGCGATTGGAATCGGCTTTTTCCTCCCGCTTTTGTCGGGCTCGCCGAGCTTTACTTTTATGGATTCGATGCCGGCGACTTTCCCGTCTTTCCCGAGGAAGCGAAGCGGCAGCGTGAGAAACTCAAATGTCACGCCGTCTGCCTTCGCCGCCTCAACCTCTTCACGGGCGGCAGGAAGCTCCTCGAGGGAGCGCCGGTACAGGATTTTCACTTTCTTGGCGCCAGAGCGTAGGGCGCATCGTGCGGCGTCGATTGAGACGTCGCCTCCGCCGACGACGATTACGTTCTCTCCGAGCGCCACCTTCTTGCCTGCGTTGTAGTCTGCGAGGAACTCAAGCCCCTTCCGCACTCCCGCAAGGTCTTCGCCGGGGATGCCAAGTGGGACGCTCTTCTGGGTTCCGACCGCAACGTATACGGCAGCGTAACCTTTGTTTAAGATGTCGCGGAGAGTCTCCCGCTCCCCGACCTTGTAGTTTGTCTTGACTTCGATGCCGGCCTTCTGTATGAATTCGAGGTCCTTTTCGAGGACGTCCTTGGGGAGCCTGAAGTCGGGTATGCCATAGTAGAGCATCCCCCCGAGATGCTCCTTTGCCTCGAGGATGGTGACGGAGTAGCCTTTTTGGGCGAGGAAGTACGCGCAGGAGAGTCCCGACGGCCCAGAGCCGACGACAGCGACCTTTTTGGCGTGCTTCTTGGCTGGCTTTGGGGGGGTGAGCTCGGTTATCCTGTCTGAGACGAAGTCTTTGAGCGAGCGTATGGAGACTGGCTCGTCAACTGCCCCCCTCCGGCATTTGAGCTCGCAGGGGTGCGTGCAGACTCTCCCGCAGACTGAGGGGAGGGGGTTGTCGCGGGTGATGAGCTCGAGGGCTTTCTCGAATTCGTGGAGGCCGATGAGGCGGATGTAGCCTCGCGCGTCCACGTGGAGGGGGCAGGATAGCGTGCACAGGGGAATGTGATTTTTCTCTTTGTTTTTATTTTCTGAATGCGATTTCTTGTTATGGTTCATCCCATACTATTTGGATGGATTCGATTAAAAACGGTCCGAATACTGTGAAAAAGATACTCGCGTATGTTACCACGGAAGGAAACCCCAGCCTCTTTGATGTCGTCGTCGCGCATGACGCGGGGGTGGACGTCCTCGTCCCCTACTGCCGCATGGAGCCGGCTCTCGTGGCTGAGGTAGTCCACAACAGCGTCTTCACCCGGAGCCCGAAGAGCCTCAACAACACCGCCGTCTTTTTCGGGGGCAAGGATGCCCTGAAGGCGAAGAAGCTTTTTGATGAGGCCAGAAGGGTACTTGCCTCGCTTCCTGGAAACTTCAAAGTATCAATCTGCTTGGACCCTGAGGGGGCCTCGACCACCGCAAGCGCCTGCGTTGGAAGGGTGAAGGAGGCTTTTGGCGGAAGCCTTTCAGGGGTTAAGGCAACGGTTCTGGCTGGGACGGGCCCCGTCGGCCAGCGCATCGCAACCCTTCTTGCGAAGGAGGGTGCGTCCGTAAAGCTCACTTCACGGGGCATAAAACGGGCGAGGGATACCTGCAAGTTCATCGCCGACAAGTACAACATGAAGGTCGAGGCGTTCGAGGTATCAGACGAGAAGACGCTTCAAGACGCTATCGCGGACGCAGCGATTGTTGTCGCCAGCGGTTCTGAGGGAGTTGAGCTACTGCCGGAGAGGGTGTGGAAGCAGACAGCTTCCCTCAAGGTTCTGGCGGACACCAATGCGGTGCCACCTTATGGAATCGGCGGTGTCAAACCAACCGATGACTTGGTAGAGCACGACGGGAAGCGCCTGCTTGGCGCGCTGGCAATTGGAGGCCGTAAGATGAAGTTGCATCGGGCTCTTATGACACTTCTCTTTGAGAAAAACGACGGCGCCTACGACCTCTTCGAGATTTACGCCATTATAGTTGAGGGCGAAACTTTTTAGACGGTTTTACCCTCAACTATATGTGAGG
>CAZJQY010000086.1:0-5088 GCA_964548095.1 uncultured archaeon | reverse complement strand
CGAGGAGTCTATTCTGAGGCGCAGCGTCTCGTCGTCGCGGGTTATGTCTAACTTCCCGCGGAGTTCAGGATTCCACAACCTGTGGACGGTGCGGACCATACGTTTTATCTACCGGGTTTTTAAGTAAAAAAAGAGGTCAGGCTTGGAGTTCGCCGAATATCCTGTCGTATTCTCTTTGTATGGTGCCGAAGCCCTGTTCTCCGACTGTTCCTATGACGTCTGCCTTGTTCACAGCCCTAAGAATCCTAAGTGCTGTCTCTCCTATTGCTTTCACTTCCGCAAGATGCGCCGGATACTCTTCTTCGGGTATGGGTTCGCCGTTTTCGTTTCTCAGTTTTCTGCGGGATATGTCGGATACCACTCCATCATACTGGATGACGCGCGATACCGTTGAAATCTCGGCCGGCGTGAAGCCGAGCCGACTCATGTGCGATGCGGCTCTTATTATGCTTTCGCTTTCATGGCCGAACTCGCGCGGCACCTCCTCGCCGACTCTGCCGGTAGGCTTCCCGAAGTCGTGGAAGAATGCGGCGGCGAGCGCAAGACGCCGCTCGCCGGCGTCCAACGCCTCCCACTCGGGGAGCGTCTGCACTACCCTCACGACATCCTGCGTGTGTTCTCCGAGGTGCGCTCCATTGTGCTGGTATCCTCCGGCTCTTGAGATTCTCGCCCAATCGGGTATAATCTCCCCGAGGTGCGGGTTGCCGACGAGGCCGCCAGCCTGAAGTATCCTAAGTGTTTCACCCTGCATTGCCGACTGCTCGGGCGTAGCCTCCCGCACACCACCACCCAAGACTGCGCCCACAATATAATCCCTCCTCGCCCGAAGCGTTGCCTTAAGCGTCTCCCTGTCCGCCAGAGGAAGCCGCACGCCGTCGACGAGCGCATCTATCGCATCGTCTGTGAGTCTGTCTCGCATATGCTCGGCCTGCCCGCTCACGTCTTCGTCGGAAAGCCCCGGATATCCGTGGCGCATGCTAACCAGTTCTCCCACTTCCCTTCGGAACGGCGTCGTTCCCCCATCGCCTTTACGTTCGCCGCGGGCTCTGAACAAAAGCGCCCCCCCGTTATCGGTCCGGTAGGTCACTCCTCCAGCAGTCATCGTGTTTCCGCCGTGCGCTATAACATCCCAGTTCGCGAGCAGGCAGTCGACGACGAACCCGTCTTTTAAGTCCGGTCCATGGCCTGCGGCCGCACCCTCAAGCATCCTTGAGGCGTGGCCGTAACTTCCCTCAACCTTCACGACCTGCGTCTCAGGCACTGCTATCCCCATGAACCGGTATACGTTGTCTGCGAGCTGCTCATTCCACAGGCAGTCTGCTGCCTCCGCTCCCGCGGTCTTCACGTAGTGGCGTACGGGCCCCGTCCTGTCCGGGACGACGTAGGTTCCGCCGGGGTTTGAGCCCATTGCGTCGCCGACTTTCATGCTCGTGTCCCAGACTCCAACAGGCACAGCAAGGTTTAAGTCAGCCCTTCTAGTATCGTACTCCTGCGGCGTGAAGATGAGTTTCCCGTCCAAGTCGTAGACCGGTATGTAGCAGCCGTTTTCCATAACCGCCCTCTTCACGGACTCAGCAGTCACGTCAGGGTTCCTGAGCACTATCGCGGTTACCTCCGTCGCGGGCATCCCCCCGAGGATTAAGCTGTGCTTCTCGTTTCCGGTTGTTTGGTCCACGCCACTCTCCCAGAGCGCGTGCCTTCGGTCGTACACGTAATACAGTTGGCCTTCAGCTCCCTGCGAGCCCCCGAGTCCATAGCCATGTGAAATACTCCCCTCAAGTATCCTCCTCGTATGCCCCTCAGCGCCCTGGACGTCAGCCTCCGTTATCCTGCCAAAGTCGACGTGGAACGGGTAACTGTCGGTGCCGCAGGCTTCCCCCAGAAGCTCGGTCGGCAGGTTCCCGTTCAAAAGAACCGACGGCACATGGTCGAAGGCCGAGCCGTGCAGGTACGCTCCTGCCGAAAGAGAGAGTTCTCCCGATTCGGCGGCAAGACGGCGGTTCCTCTCATCCGCCGCCTGCTTCGCCTCATCAGACCTGCTGGTCTGGATGACGTCCCTCACGTAGCGCCGTAAGGCAAGGCGTTTCCCGGAAGCATTAAGCGAGTTGAACTTTACCCTCCCCGACTCATCCGGCTCAACATCCCCCGCAGTCCACCTACCTAATGTCCCCAGCTCGTGCAGTCTCGCAACCTGCGACGGCCCGACTCTGTCCACAGGATACTCGCTTGTCGCCTCCTCGAGCTGGCTGCGTATCCTCGTCTCAGCCCAGTAGACGAGCTGTTGCCAGTAAGGCACCTTTCTCGTGAATATGCCCTCAACTTGTTTTGCCCTGACGACGGGCTCAGCGTTCCGGAAAATCTCCTCGAACACCTGGTAGCTGTTTGCGTGCAACGGCCCGCCGGCGTCAAACAGCTGGTGGAAGTGGGCGTCAGATTCCATGAAGTCGACCCACTCCGAGCCGATTCGCTCGACTGAGCCTGGGCGGGTGAACGGAATCTTTTCGAGGTTGTCGTAGACGAGCCTTGATTCAGGGCGCAGACTCTCCCCGAGCGTCCTCTTTCTCACCGCAATAACCTGCCGTCCGATGTCCCGTGCGTCCGCCTGCCCGACGAATCGTCCGGCTATGACGCCTGTTTTGTGCAGTATTGAGTAGGAGTGTCCTTCAAGGCCTTCCGAGACTGCGCTGTCTGCGACGTCAAGGACTGCAAGCCCCAAAGCTTCGATTTCGTCTGGGGACTGCATGCCGCCATGAGACGCGGCGACAGCGGCGCGCACAGTCGACGAGAGTTCACCGTGTCCTCTGCGCACAGCATCAGCCTGAACTGCGGCAATCCTCTTCCCGACTTCGGCAACTCGGCCCGGCTCGGAGAGGAGGTGCGGGAAATCCGCTATGCTCCTGACGACGGCTCCCTTGTCTTCCGCGCTGAGGCCGAGTCTTACGCATTCGTCCGCGACGGAGGCGATGCCTCTGCCGACCTCAAGCGTTAGTGCCTCCATATCTCTGCCGCTGGTGGCTGGTATCATGTTACAGAGCTTATCCGGGAGACTGAGCATCACGTATGGTGCGAGCTCTTCGTGACCTGCATCCCTGAGCATCCTTGGCACTGCGAGCATGCGGTCTCCCAATGCCTTCAGGTCGTCGATTGATGTTACCCTCTCTCCTCCTGATTTTACAGCCGTGGAGAAGGATGAGAGGAATTCCCCGCCAAGATTCTCGCTCTCCATGGATATTGTTTCAGTGAGCAAGTCAGACACCAGAGTCGCGAGCGCAAGCACCTGCTCCTTCCCCGCGGTCATCTCTCCTCTTTCTCCGATGAACCCGACTTTCCTGCTGCAGGTTTCAAGAAGCGGCAGCATGGCGTTGTATCCTACGCGACTATTAAGCTCTACGAGAGACTCGCCGAAATTTAGGAAGCCTTCAACGTCGCCTCCGAATGACTCCATCATGTTAGGGAAAAACCCCGTCGAGAGGAGGTTGAGTCTCTGCTGTTGCAACCAACCTCCCTCACCCAAGAAGATGAGACCTCCCTCGCAGGCCGCCAGCCATTCAAGGCATCTCCGAGCTTCCGCCGCATCTCCAGCATGATGCAGGATTGTCGTAATCCCGGTTCTCGCGGCGTAAGAAGTGTATCCTCCTCCGGCAGACTCCCCTTGCGCGATTAAATGGCTTGCCGCACCCGTGATGAATCTGAAATCGTCTGCGCTCCCTCCCCTCTTCACCACCTCGTGGGCTGCCCCAACACTGGAATCATCCCCCTTATTCTTCTGATAGCTGTCCCCCCTCACCACCTCGCAGGCTGCCCCAATCAAGTCTAGGGAGTCCGTCAACCCTGCATGCTCTGGACGCGGAACCTGTATGACTGAATACTGAAACCTGCTTGCGAACGCCTGAACGTTTCCTCTAACATGCTGCAGGATGGGCACAGTCTCAGGGCTTCCGCCGAGCGCTCCAATCACCGTGCTCGCGAGACCACAGTACTCTCCGAAGGAGTTGTTATCATATCCTCCTCTGTCCCTGTATCCGAACTCAGTCGGGTTTCCTATCTCCCCCAACAATCCGTCCAACACTCCCAAGTCCCTGCCCGAGGCGTTGTATGCTCTGACTGCGCCCGCAAGAATCCCGGGCTCCCGACCGTAAGACACTCCGCCTTGCACGGCATTCTGGATGGTCCACCCGACCGGGCTTCGGCCGGAGTTTGCCGCAATCCTCTCAAGGTAGGCCGTTATCCTGCCCTCCACTTCCGCTGCCTGCGGGTTTCCTACGAAGGCAGTCAGGTAATCCACGGCGTTCGACTCAAAACTGCTCCCAATCTGCCACGTCTGGCTTTGGCGGCCGCACAAGCCGGTGAGGCGCCCGAAAGCCTCCTCGAAGACGTCGTGCGTGCCATGCTCCCTGAAGGCCCGGTAACCAAGCCTCACGACGTTGCCGTTTCTGAGAGGTGTCCTGTCATCGTGCGAGTACGAGCCCGTTATCTCATACACTCTCTCAAGTGCCGCTGAAGCGGAAGCAAGGTCAGGGCGGCCCCCCCGCACTTCCTCATCAATCACCTCCCGTGCCACCCCAGCCACGCCCGAGTAATCCCCGCTAAACCTGTCAATCATGGCGAGAGCCTCGCGTATCGTCCCGGCGGCCCTACCCCCAGATTGCGCTCCGCATATTCCCGAAAGCAACCCCTCGTCCCTGTCGGCCTGAGCGAGGTTGTACAACCCCTCTTGTACGTCCTTGAAGTATCCCGCAGTAATTGCGTTCTCGAAAACCTCAAGCTGAGGCGGCGTCAAAGCCGCAATCCTGTCCGCCATGCCGGAAAGCGTCTGAGGCTTTTCTTGGCTGCCTTGAAGCGTAAGTATCAGCGGGGCGATTGCCTTCAAGTCCCCCCAAGATTGTACCCCATCAATCTTGCGCTCCCTGTTCGGCCACGTGTCATATTGCCGGTAAATCCCATTCAGGCCCCTGAGCGTTTCCTCGAACTCCCGCCTCTCCTCGGGCGGGACTTGAGGAGACAGCCGGTCATATACTCCTCGCGAGAATTCCCCGTCAACGTTCAGCCGCGATATGAGGTCGTCGAGCGAGGAAGCCCTCCCGAGAA
>CAZJQY010000085.1:0-5102 GCA_964548095.1 uncultured archaeon | reverse complement strand
ACGACGTAGAGGATTCTCGCCGCAACAACCTCGTCGACGAAGTTTATGGCAAGCGCCGCAAGGAAAAACGAAACCTTAATGTTTGCGAGCAGGAAAAGTATCCTCCCCGGGTCGAGGCTCACGATAAGGTAGGCAAGGATGATAACGCCAGCAAAAAGCGAAATATTCCGCTTCATAGTGCGTGATTTATTACCCACAGAAGATTAAAGAATAATGTCATGAACGTGCGGCTTGCGGGACTCCATGATGTTTCGAAGTGGAACGAGTTCGCGCTCGCAAACGGCGGAAGCCCCTTCCACGCATACGAGTGGGGGGACGTTATCGAGCACGCATTCGGCTACCGGAGAATCTACCTTATCGCCGAAGCGGAAGGCAAGACAGCCGGCATCCTCCCCCTCTTTCACCTGTCAGGACTTTCCGCGGGAAAACGCCTCATCTCCCTCCCAGTAAGCGACATGGGCGGGCCCCTCGGCCCAGCAGAGGCCGTGCACGAGCTCCTCCAGTCAACCCAGCAGCTCATGCTCGACACAGCTGCCGACTATGTGGAGCTTAAGGGGCCGGTTTCTGAGGAAGATTATGTTGCCGGAAGGCGCTTTCCCACATTTGTTCTGGAGTTGCCCTCATCCGAAGAGAAGCTTCTGGAGGCAATCGGGAAGAAGAACAGGAACCTCGTTCGCAAGGCCGAGAAGGAGGGGGTGACCGTTCACGAGGTGCTGGACAGCCGGGACGTCTCCTTGTTTTATGACGCATACGCGCGCACCATGAAGCAGCTTGGGACGCCCCCATACCCGCGTTCCTTCTACGAGTTCATCCATTCGATACTCTCCCCCACAAAGAAGGCGGTCATCCTGCTCGCGCGCAGGGCGGGAGAAGTCATCGGAGGCGCGGTGTTCCTCCGCTTCGGCGCAACCGTCTACTACCTTGCCGGCGTCTCGCCGAAAGAGCATCTCTCTTACGCACCCAACACCCTGCTGGTATATCGCGGGCTCCTCCAAGGCGTCACGGAAGGATTCAAGCTCTTCGACTTCGGCAGGACCTCGACCGAGGGCGTCTACAACTTCAAGAAAGCGTGGGGCGGGGAAGAAATCCAGCGCATCTACTACTACAAGCTCCTGAACCCCGAGCAGAAAATTCCCGGCGGAAAAATAACCTCGCTCGCACCCATCTGGAGCAAGCTTGTGCCTGATAAGCTCGCACGGATTATCGGCCCGCCCATCCGAAAAAACTTCGGCTTCTAATAGCAGCAGACGCACTCGTACAGCCAGATTTTGCCGTCGAACTCAGGGGGCATGACAACCCTCTTAAAGCACGCGTCGTTGTCGAACTTGGAAAGTTCGGCCGCAGCGAGGCCGGAGTTGGTGAACTTCGGGAACCGTGGGAGGTTCTCTATGGAGAACCACCCCCTGATTTTCATCCGCTGGCTGATGTAGATGTGGGTGGAGCCCCACTTTTTCATAAGCTTCACCGCCTCGGCGGTGTCTGGCGTGTAATACATCGTAATGACGTCGACGTAGATTCGCGACAGCGGCACAGTCACCCGAAGTTCCGCCCCAGTCGTAATCTTGCGAAGCGAGCCTGCGGCAACGACTTCGCCGGCTGGGTAATCCGTCACGATGTTCGCGTTCTCCGGGAGGTGGTCGCGCATCCAAAGCGAGGCTTGGTACTCGTAGGAGGCGTTGACGTCTGGGTAGAGGCTGCGCAGCGCCCAGTTCGTCGCGTCCAGGTTCAGGTCGAGGGTGTTCCTGCCGTCATCCCAGAGGCCAAGCGTTTTTGAGACGTTCCGCAGTCCCGACTTCTGGAAGGCATCCGTCTTCCAGAGGCTGCTTTTATGGATCACGTCGTCTAAACCATAAAGTATCGGGTCCTCCAACCCCAAACCGTACAGGACCGTCGAATAGACTAGGGGGGAGAGCACAATGATTGAGAGTACGGGAAACACTGCCTGTCTCGTGGTGTCGTTTGTGATACGCGCACTCATCTTCTTGTTGAGGTAATACAAGACCGTTAGAATGGCCGCCGCAGCCGTTATCGCGAAGGGTTGCGCGATGTAGTTGAAAAACCGTGTCCCGTATATCGGCGAGAAGACGAAGAGCATTATGGGGTTCTTCTCTATTATCCAGCCGAAGAGGAGGGGCGCTATCATCCTGCTTCGGATGGCGGCGAACGGCACAAAGGACCAGGCGAACATGAGCGTCACAGCCTCCTGCCTGTCGCGCAGGAGCGTCGGTATGGACTCTTTCTTTACGAGGCCCAGACGGAGCGCAAGGTTTACTATAATGAAGCCGACGACGAGGGCTAAGGCAATTATTCCGGATAATACTCCGAGGTAGACGACGTGCGGCCCACCAGTCTCAATGTATCTGGACCATGGTATGGGGCTCTCCCCCTCGCTCACAACTATGTTCATGATGTTCTTGTTTATGGTGTCTATCCACCACGGGCTTGACAGGATGAAGCTCACCGCGACTATCACTGCGAGAAGCTTTAGGTTCCGCAAGTCCTGCTGGATGAGTGTCAGGAGTGCGAAGTAGAGCATCACCGAGAGGAAGAGCACCGCAGCGGTGAGGTAGTGGTTTAGGAAGATGGTTGCGCCGCAGAGTCCGGCGAGGAGGGCGTGCCGTTTGTTCTTGGTCTTTGCGGTAAGGTAGGCGAGGTACATGAAGATGGGGGCCTGCAGGTGGCCGAAGAGCTCTGGGATTGGTACGCCGGACAACGCGAGGTAGCGGGTGTCGAAGAGGCTGAGATAAGCTGCGAGGACTCCCGCCCACTTGCTGCCCGTGAGCTTATAGGCGAGAAAGAAAATGCCGAACACTGCCAGGCTTCCGATGAGTGGGGCGACGTTGTTTGCGAAGAAGATGAAGTCTACGGGAAGAATCTTGTACAGGACGGCGTAACTTACCAGTGCGAGAGGCGGGTAAATGTAGGGGACTCCCCCGAAGAAGGGGTCCTCAACAGGGAGGTGATACTTCGTCCTGACTGTGTCGATGACCACGAGAAAGCTCCACACGTCCGACCAGTCGATGACGACTCCCTCAGGCACCTGCGAGTAAACGATGTTCAGCTTCAAAGCGTAAGAGAGCAGGAAAACCGCCCCCAGAAGGAGCAGGGGGAGCCTCCAGTCTGTTGGTTTCTCCTTATTGCCTCTGGTCGTCTTTTTCGGCATGGTTTTATTTATATCCCCGTTACACTATTTATTTCATGGCGTGCATGAAGACGTGTTTTGAGGAGAAGAGCCTCCGTTACTACTTCGCTTTCATCTTTATATTCTACATCATCCTCTCGGACTTGATGATCATGCGGGCGCACCTATACCTTGCGCTCGTTATTGCGGCGGTCATCGCCTACTACGCCACAAAATACACGCGGGAGAAAAAGTTCTTCGACTAGCAAAGCAGCAGCTCGTAGATGCGTATCTTATCCTGATTGTAGATTCTCTTAAAGCATGAGCTTTCGATGAACTTTTTCTCGTTTATGTCCCTCATGCCAAAGCCGATGCTGTAGCGCGGCCACCGCGAGTGGGCGGTTATGGGAAGCCACCCCCGCGCAAGAATTCTGTCGCTAACGTAGACGTGGGTTGCACTCCGCTTGTGCATCAGCCGCACGGCCTCGTCAGTGTCGTTCGTGTAGTAGATGTTTAAGATGTCCGAGTAGACGCCGACGACGTCGACGGTGACCCGCAGCTCCGCGCCGCCCACAATCTTTCGCATTGCGCCCGCGGAAATCACCTCACCGCTCGGGTAGTCGGCGACGATGTTCGCGTCCTCCGGAAGGTGCTCCCGCATCCAGAGGGATGCCTCGTATTCTGTGGAATCATTGACGTCCGGAACCATCCTCCAAAGCGCCCAGCTTTTGCTGTTCAAATGAGGGTCGCCCACACCCAAACCCTTTACCGTTGAATCCAAAGCGGGCATGAATGGTTCATCAACGCCGAAATTGTAGGTGAGTGTCGGATAGCCGACCAGCAGGACGCCTGCGAAAGCTAGGGCGAACTTCGCCTTTTCCTTCTTCGCTCCCGTGAAGGCTTTCGCAAGGAGGGAGGATGCCGCGTAGAAGACGGAGACGATGAATATCGCATTCATGATTGCCCACGGCTCCCCCATGTAATTGAAATAGCGTTCGCCGTAGATGGGCGCGAGCACCAGCAGGAGGTTTGGGTTCGCCCGAACCTGCTCCTCAAGGACTACCTTGATGATGTGCCGCGACTGGGTCGCAAGCAGGGTGAATACGCTCCACACGAAGACGAGCGTCGTCGCCTCGTCGCGCTTCCAGAGGGTTGCGAGGGCGAAGTAGGCGAGCGCTATGGCGCCGACGTAGAAAGTGAAGGGTGACATCATCTGGACGTAGTCGCCGAAGGGCGGGACCGCGTACTCCTGCTCCCGCACCACGAGGTTCATGATGTTTTTGCCGACTGTGTCAAACCACCACGGGCTTGAGAGGAGGAAGCTTACCGCGAGGATGATGACGAGGAGCCGCACATACGCGAGCCGAAGCTTTAAGGCCGCGAGCAGGAGGAAGTAGACGCTCACGGTGAGGACGAGGATTGCGGAAGTCAGGTGGTGGTTTAAGAAGAGGGTCGCTCCGGCAAGTCCCGCAAGGACGGCGTGGGCCTTCTTCTTGGAGACGGCGGTCACGTAGGCGAGGTACATGAAGACTGGGGCCTGCAGGTGGCCGAACATCTCTGGGATGGGGATGCTTGAGAGCGCGAGAAAACGCGGCGCTGACATCGTGAGGTAGGCGGCCAGTACACCAACCCAGCGGTCTTTGGTGAGCGCGTAGGCGAGCAGGTAGACGCCGAACACGGTGAGGCTTCCCATGATTGGCGCGATGTTGTTCGAGAGATGCGGGTAAGAGACCGGCAGCACCATATACAAGAGCGTGTAGGTTATGAGGGAGAGCGGCGGGTACACGTAGGGGATGCCGCCGAAAAAGAGGTCGAACCTCGGGAGATGCTTGGTGTGCTTGATAAGCTCTATGACCGTGAGGAAGCTCCAGTTGTCGCCCCAGTCTATCATCATGCCTGCGGGCACTTGCGTGTGCACCATGTACAGCCGTAAGGCGGCGGCGAGGCAGAAGACTCCCAGAAGCAGCCAGAGGCTTGCGTT
>CAZJQY010000084.1:0-5154 GCA_964548095.1 uncultured archaeon | reverse complement strand
GAAAGCTTCGGCACGACCTCCCGAAGTTTGTCGATGTTGTCGCCGTGGGCGTGGACGACTGTCACGACACCGCGCCTGTTCGCTTCAATCGTTGCGGGAACGTCTCCGTCCAAGTCGGTGACATGCAGGTGGGGGAGAACGTCTTCCTCCATGAAAAGCCTGATTGAGCCGTCGACTGAGACGAGGACAAACTCTTTGAAGCGAGGTTTCAGCCGCACAAAATCCTCCTTAAGGGATGGGCCGCACCCGAAGACTAAGACCTTCTTGTTTCTGATAATCTGTGATAGAACCCGCTCATCAAAACCGCGAACAAGCGAATCCAAGACGTCCCGCGCCCTCCTGTCCTCACGCTCGTTAAGCCCGAGAATACGGGAGATTTCCGCGTAGTCCATGCTAGACCAATCCTCGCCCGCCAGACCCCCTGCCAGACTCGAACGCCCGGACTCTGTCCAAGTCAAGGCGGGTTCCGTCGAAGACCGCGTTCAAGTCGCCAACCAGCCTGTCGCAGAAGCGCCTGACTTCGGGAGCCCGCTCGCCCTCGGAAGAAATCTGAGCGTCCATAAGGCCTTCGGCGTCGTCGCTTAACGCGCGAAGCCTCTCGGAGACGTCACCGCCAACACCGCGCACATTCGACTGGCGGGAGCAGGCTACGCGAGTCTTCGCAAGCTGGGGCAGCGTCAGACCGCCGGTTTTCTGATACAAGTCGAGGTCTCCGGCAACGAAAGAGGCGTATCCGGGGGATAAGACGGACGGGCCGGCATACTGCGATACCGCGCTTTCAACGGCAATCTCGTCAAACATCTCGGAAATCTCCCTGCCCCGCCCAGACAACTCAAAAGCCCACGCAGAGAGGGGAGGATACACGCTCAAATCCGGTTGAGGACGAACCATGAAGCCGAGAGCACGATACCGGTGCATTAGCTCGTGCGCGGAAACGTAGTCTGCCGCCCCGAGAAGCCTGTCGTACGGCTGGCCGATACGCCGGGGGATGCCACTGCGCGTATGGTAGGTGGTGTCATAGAGGTTTACGAGAACCTCGCCCTGCTGGTTGATCATGGCCACAAAACCGGCCGGACTGAACGAGAGAATCGGGTCAAACCCCCTGCCCCTGAAAGCCCGCAGATACTCTTCGACTTTGCCGGGCGGCCAGTCTGATAGTTTGATTATCTCCTCGTCAACACGGCCGGACGAGTCCTTCGTACGCTCCATGAAGTCGACGACCTGCGCTTCACTCCACTGGCTTCGCTCCCGCACCATCGCATCCGCGGAAACCAATGCCCCGGAGTAGTCCTGAAGCTGAAACGGCTTCATAAGGTAAATGTCCTCCCCGAGACTGCGCTCCTGATACTCGCCTGAGGCGATGATTACCGGCGCAAGAGGATTCAGCCTCCGCATAATCCGGACGAAGTCTTCGCCACGCACCCCCGGCACATCCCGGTCCACACAGTAGGCGTCCATCCGGGTTTCCGCGGCAAGATGCAGCGCCTCATCGCCCGTCAAAGCAAAGTGCACCT
This sequence comes from uncultured archaeon, assembly GCA_964548095.1. Classification (GTDB taxonomy): domain Archaea; phylum Altiarchaeota; class Altiarchaeia; order IMC4; family SCGC-AAA252-I15; genus SCGC-AAA252-I15. Next base: position 3,640 of record CAZJQY010000084.1, on the reverse strand, counting down.
TACCTATGCGAAGCGGGACGAAATCCTCTATCATCCGCTTGTAGAGCTCTGTAATCTGGGGTAAATCCTCAAGGATGAGGAGGTTTTTAATGACACTGTCATGCTTGATGATGCCGCCCTCGCGCTGGAAACGCCTCTGCATTTTAAACCACGCTCTGTTAATATACAACCTTGGTGGAAAAAAATGCCCCCCCTAGGTGATGGGTTCGGAGACAGGCACGTGATGGTGGATGAGGCGCTCATCGGGCGCCTCTGCGAGTACGCGGGCGTTTCGGACGGGGATAGAGTCCTCGAAATCGGGGCTGGAACCGGCAACCTCACTGAGGCATTGCTTGAGCGGGGCGCAACGGTTGCGGCAGTAGAGAAGAACAGGCGATTTTACGAGTACCTTCTGAAGGCGTTCCCCAAGGAGAAACGCTTGAAGCTCGTCTGCGGGGACGCGACGAGGATGGCGCTCCCATCCCACAACAAGGTCGTGTCCAACCTCCCCTACAGCATCTCCAAGAAAATCACCGAACGGCTCATCGACGAAGGATTCGAGAAGGCAGTCCTCGTCTACCAGCGGGAGTTCGCGAGAAAGCTCGTCGCAGCGCCCCTGAACACCGAGTACCGGTATATCTCAGTGCTCGCCCAGTCCACATGCACCGTGGAAATCCTCGAGGACGTCGCCCCAACCGCCTTCCAGCCGCAGCCGAACGTCTGGTCCTCGGTCGTAAGGCTCACCCCGAAGGCGGCGTCTGACAAAGGATTTCTCGCGTTCGTGAAGGAGCTATTCAACCTGAAGAACAAGAAGCTTCGGAACATCCGAATGGACGTCCCGAAGGAGCATGCCGACAAGAGGCCAATCGAACTTTCCCCAGAGCAGCTTAGGGAGGTGTACCTGAGCCTTACGTGATTTAATACTTTTATTCGCTAATTATATCTACTTAATTTAAGATGAAAAAGACGGTTGGGTCAAAACTTTTGAAGGAAGGTTTCGCGAAGATGGTTGTGCGGGGTGTCGTGATGGACGTCACCAACGCGGAGCAGGCTCGCATCGCAGAGGAGGCGGGCGCTGTCGCCGTCATGGCGCTTGAGAGGGTTCCTGCAGACATACGCGCCGCGGGCGGTGTCGCGCGGATGGCTGACCCGGAGAAGATTCTGGAGATTATGGACATGGTCACCATCCCCGTGATGGCGAAGTGCAGGATAGGCCATTTCGTGGAGGCGCAGATTCTTGAGGCGTTGGGCGTCGACATGATTGACGAAAGTGAGGTCCTCACTCCAGCAGACGAAGCACACCACGTCGACAAGAAAAAGTTTAAGGTGCCCTTCATCTGCGGGGCACGCGACCTCGGGGAAGCCCTCCGCAGGATTTCCGAAGGAGCCGCCATGATTCGCACGAAAGGAGAAGCCGGCACCGGGAACATCGTGGAAGCCGTCCGCCACATGCGGGCAGTCATGGACGGCATACGCAAGATACAGAACATGAGCGAAGACGAACTCTACTCTGAGGCGAAGGAATTGCGCGCGCCGATTGACCTCGTCCGTGAGGTAAAGCGGCTTGGGCGCCTGCCGGTCGTCAACTTCTCTGCGGGGGGTATTGCGACCCCGGCCGACGCAGCCCTCATGATGCAGCTTGGAGCGGACGGAAACTTTGTGGGGAGCGGCATCTTCAAGAGCAAAGACCCCGAGCAGAGGGCGAAAGCAATCGTTGAGGCAACCCTCCACTTTGACGACCCGAAAATCCTCGCGAAAGTCTCCAAGGGGCTGTCTGAGCCGATGAAAGGCATCGACATGCGCGACCTAGACGAGAGCCAGCTCCTCCAGAAGCGGGGGTGGTAAGGGTGCTCGTAAGAGACGTGATGAGTGAGGTCCTCGTGCAGGCGCGCCCTGAGGAGGATGTCGTATCCGTGGGTAAGCGGCTTCTTGAGAAACGCGCCTCCTGCGCAATCGTTGAGGATTCAGACGGAAGACTTCTGGGGATGATAAGCAAGGAAGGCTTCGTCTTAAGCGTCAAGTACATTGGGGGAAACCCCCTCGAAGACTACAAGGTCAAGGATTTCATGGAGCAGGATGTTGTGACCGTGAAACCAGACGACAGCCTCGCGGAGGCAGTGGACCTCCTCATGAACGTGCCCTACCGCATCGACCGGCTGCCAGTCGTCGCAGACGACATGAAGGTCGCCGGCATCCTCTCGAAAGCCCACGTCGTCTCACTCTTCGCCGAGAAGGTGAGGAAGCGCTTCAAGGTCAAAGACCTCATGCGCTACAACCCGACTACCGTATATGATTACACGCCGCTTAGAGACGTCTTGGAGAAAATTGACTGCTCAAACGACAAACGCGTGCTCGTGCTCGCCGGAGAACGGCTCGTCGGCATCCTCACCATCCTAGACCTCGCAGTCGCCTTCTTCGAGGAGCGCGTCCGAAAAGGGAAAGTATTCGAGTGGGACATCTACGCCGACATGAAAGCCGAAGGCATCATGACGAAGAACCCCGTCACCGTCGAAAGCAAGAAGGATTCTGCAGACGCAGCCCAGATTATGGCCGAAAAGAAGATTGGCGGACTCCCAGTCGTCGACAGGAAACTAGAAGGCTTAATATCCCGAACTGAAATCGTCAAAGGATACAAGATATTCTGCGAGCAGGGTTAGCGCGCAGGTGCTGGGGTACACAAGCGATGACTGAGATGTGGCATGCCATAGCGAAGGAGCGGGCATACGAAATCCTCTCCTCCGGCGAGGGCGGGCTCTCCCACAACGAAGCGCAACGCAGGCTTTCCGAGCACGGACTAAACGAGCTCAAAGGCGAGAAGAAGACGAGCCCGCTTGCGCTCTTCCTGCAGCAGTTCAAGGATTTCCTCGTAATCATCCTCGTCGTCTCGGCTTTTGTGTCGCTTGCCATCGGATTGCTCGAGGGTACGAGCGAGGAAATCGTCGAGGCGCTCGCGATTTTCGTGGTCGTCGCATTCATCGCGGTCGTGGGATTCATACAGGAGTACAAGGCCGAGAAGGAGCTTGAAGCCTTAAAGCGGATGGTCTCGCCCGAGGCGACGGTAGTTAGGGGAGGGAGCAAACTCAGGATTGACGCGAAGAACATCGTCTCAGGGGACATCCTGCTGCTTGAGGCAGGCGACAAGATAGCGGCGGACGCGAGAATCATCGACTCAATAGACCTGCGCGTAGACGAGTCCGCGCTTACGGGAGAATCCGCCCCCATCGGAAAAGACGACGCCATCCTCCCGGACAAGACGGGCCTCCCAGACCGGACCAACATGGCATACACGGGAACAATCGTCACCTACGGGAAGGCGACCGCCATCGTCGTTGCGACCGGCATGGAGACCGAACTCGGCAAAATTGCCGGCCACATCCAGGAGATACACCACGAAGAAACACCCCTGCAGGCGCAGCTCAACCGCGTAGGAAAGCAGATTGGCCTCATTGTCATCACCTTAAGCGTCATCATGTTCGCGGTAGGGCTCGCAAGCAAGGCAGGCAGCACAATCCAACTATTCCTCGCGGCCGTGGCCCTCGCGGTAGCCGCCGTGCCTGAGGGGCTGCCGGCTGTGGTCACCGTCACCCTCGCACGCGGCATGCGCAGGATGGTCGCGCGCCACGCAATCATCCGGAAGCTTACCGCCGTCGAAACCCTCGGG
>CAZJQY010000083.1:0-5228 GCA_964548095.1 uncultured archaeon | reverse complement strand
TTGCGGTCATAACTTTCTTCACAAATAAAGTTATGACCTCACATATAGTTGAGGGTGAAACTGTCTAAAAGTTTGCCCTCAACTATAATGGGAAGGAGGGTATTTAATTGCGTGCTGAAGTATTGCGCGGTATCGGGCACACGCTTCCTTATGCCTTCTGCGTATTTTTATCTCCTGCCTCCCCGATAGTAAACGCAGATGGTACTACGAACCTTTACTCCGGAGCAGGTGGCTGCCGGACCGGCACCGGTCGTCCAGAATTTACCCAACGCAATGAAGGGTCAGCCCCCCGTAAACGTCACCGAACGCCAGCTTCTTGAGGAGCTTAAGGAGCGCTACAACAGCCCTGATGCGAGCGAGCCTGAGAGGCGGCAGCTCATGAACATGGCCAAAGACCTAGTCTACACGGGAGCTGCGAAGGTTTCCGACGAGATGAGTCCCGCCGGCCCGCGGCTGCTCGGGGGGATTGAGGGGAAGATTCGCTCAGGCACGCCTCTTACGCCCGAGGAGCGGGAGGTTGCGCGGGGGATGTTTTCGAATCCAGCAAACATCGACTCACTCACCTTCGACAGGGTGCGGGAGTATTACACGATGATGGCGGGCGAGATTCAGGAGGCCGTAGCGGAACGGGGGACGAACCCCAACCGCTTCCGAAGTGTCATGGAGCAGATTCAAGGCGGGAACGCGTTCACGAACCCGCTTGTGGAGATGGCCGCAGACATCATGGGGGACCCTGACAGATACGCTTCTAAGGAAGCAAGAGCTGGTATTGCACAAGTGTATACGTCAGAGTACAAGAGGACGTCGAACGCGCTCTTGGACGAGGCCATGCAGCGGGGCCCGCAGTCGTGGGGTGAGGCATTGGATGGCATACGCACGGAAAAAATGGACTCCTACCGCCAAGTGTGCGGGCTCTTAGGGCAGGAGGCTGTGTCAGAAGAGGGACTTGCGAAAGCAGTGGGTGACAGCGTCGAGAACGTGCGAGCCCTCCGCCGCAGCGAGTACTCGAGGGGTGCGCCGCTTCCCGAAAAACTCGACGACAACTTCATCTCGCGGGAGATTACACGGGAGGTCGAGCGCATCAGGGAGGAGCGGGTGAGAGAGGAGTGGATTCAAGCCGCCGAGAGATTCCAGGAGAGAAGGCTCGAGCGAGAGGAGAAGAAGGAGACGGAGAAAAAGGCAGAAACCAAAGAGCACGACCTAGAGGCTCGGGCGAAGGAGAGAGTCCAAGAGCGGCAGGATTACGTTTCCGCCGAGGCGTTGCGCGAGGAGATGCGGCTTGCCGGGCAGACGCCGCCCTCAGTCGAACAGATTATGGAGGGGTTGCGGCAGAAGCGGGAGCGGGAGGAGGCGGCTCGGGGGGAAGAGAGGCCCGCGTCCTCAAAGCAAATGAGAAAGGCGGCTTAATCCGACGCCGACATTATGCCGTTTATGAGAATGCCTCCAAAGCTTTATCAAACCGCGCAAGCTTTCTCTTACCGTCCTCGAATTTCCTGTTGGCGATTTTGACGAGAAACTTTACGTATTCGTCTGAGACGAGCATTCGCCCGTCAGCCATGAGTGGGGCGTCAACCCGCTCGGTCGAAAGTATTTCAATCAGGAACCTCCCTGCTTTCACGCCCTGAAGTCCCGTCCGCTTGAAGCCCGATGAGCGGGCGGCATCCATCATCTTCGCCGCCGCCTCAAGGTTTGCGCAGGCGACGTGAAGTATGGGCGGCTCCGCGAGAAACCACACGATGCCCTCGCACGGGCGCAGGCACGCTAAGACTTCTGATGCCTCGACCTTCTCGTGCCATTTCCCAAGGGAGCGGCTGTCGAATTTTGAGCCGAGGTCCTGGAAGACGGAAATCCTTCCGGCGCAGCTCGATGTCGAGTAGTAGTCTCTGAGGGAGTTAATTTTTTCAAGCAGGGGCATGACGGCTTCGTCCACGTCGCCGACGGAAACCGAAGCCCGGAACTTGTTCAAGGCGTGCTTCCTCTGCAACAAAAACCTGTCCCCCATTTTAAAGTATAGCGCACATAATAATGGACATGACGGAAAAAGAAGCAGGCTCAAAGAGGAAGATAGCAGTGGTATTCGCTCTCGCAGTCATCCTCTTCGCGGTGGGCTACATATTCAACAAGCCCAAGGACACCACCGTAACCCCGGATGCTTACCCCATCAAGACAGTAGTATCCGGGGCGACAGTCTACTCGAAGATACCGGTGGAGCAGCTTGCCTTATGGGACGACCTCGCGCTCTATGAAAGCACCGCCCCAGGGACGCTCGCCTGCAACCTCGAGCTTTCGGTACTCCGGCCGAAGCCGCAGGCACGAGCGTACGGCGTCGAAGTCGAGGAGGGGGACTCAGGGATATTCATCGACGAGCGGAAGGCCCTGATACGCGGGAGAGACGCCGGCGAGATACTGTACAACTGCCACGTGGTCGGCTGCCTCCTCACAAACGTCTCCTGCCCCGACGACTTAGACGAGATTAAGCGGCTGATGTGGTTCACCGAAGAGCTCAACGTCGTCTTGGACTCAAACCTTAGCGCGCAGGCGATGGGGGCGTACGCGGAGCTCATGGGGCCGCTTGGGTTTTACCAGATTATGAAGGCTGACGTGAACAAGGACGGGAATCTTGATGAGACGGAGCGGCTGGCGAACCGGCTCTTCATCCTCCCGTACTTTAAGGTTAACGGCTCCTGCGTGCTTCAGCCCCTGAAGAACCTCGTGCAGGAGATGAACAGGTCTTTGAGTGTTACGCGCGACTCCGACATGAGTCCGGCAATAATCATCGAGGAGTCGCCGGTCAGGGAAATCAGGGTTGACGGCGGGAAAATCTACCTGCGCGGTGACTCTTCGGCCCTGCGCGGGGAGGCCATCATCGTCGGAAACGTCATCGCCCCCGACTGGATTGTGAGCTTCAGGCAGGCGGGGTAAACGGCTTCTCGCAGAGCATGGTGGGCACGAACTCGGGGTCGTCGAGGAAGGTGCGCAGCAGGAACTCGGTGCGCTTATCTGATAGGAGCGTCTTCGACTGCGTTGCATGCAGGAGGAAATACCGGTCGACGCATCCGACGGCTTTATAGACGTCCTCGTAGTCTGCCTTGAGGGAGCCGCGGCTTCGCGCGAGGCAGAGCGCGTAGAAGCGTATGAGCGCGTAGCCTATGACGAGAAGCTTGAGGTTGTCTGCGACCGAGGGCGGGGCCAAAAGCGACTTGCGGAATAGGAAGTGGCTGAAGTAGCGGGTGATGAGTTCACGGGCCCGGGATTCTTCGAGGTCGCATGAGACTGCGCCCAGTTCTTCAATATTCACCTCTCCGACTCCCGTCACGTTCACCCTGCCTTTCCCGGAGACAATGCGCATGTAGGATACGAACGGGTTGACGAGAGTCTTAATCAAGGAGTTTTTCTCTCGGTGGCTCATGACCGAGAATGCGAGGACAACCCGCTGGCGCTTTGGAAAATGCCGGGATGAGGGCACGGGCGCGTAGAACCGGGAGGCGCCTTCCTCGCCGACAAAGCTTTTCACGCCCTCCTCCGAGAGCGTCGCCGTGCCCGGGAACGCAGCCTTCAGGGAGGCGGTGAAGCTGTTGCAGGCGCAGAGAATCTCCGGCATGCTCTTCTCAGGCGAGCCCAGCATTGCCGAGAGCGCGGACTCGAACGCCTGATAGGCACCCCAGTCAAAGGCCGCTACCTTGTCGAGCATGATGCGAGAAGGCTTGGTTGGGAGCCTGCGTGAAGCCTCAGCGTAGAGCCTCCGGTAATCGGCCTCCGAGTCTGCGACGGACTCCCCCTCGTTTCTCCTGACACTCGCGCATGCGAAGGAGAAGCCGACGTAGACTCCGGCAGGCGTCTTACTGAACTTGGCGGGATACTGCCTGCACGTCAAATCCTTGGAAGCATAGCCGAGGACGTTATGGATGAGGCACTCGCCTTCCTTGAGGAACACACAGGAGCCGTCCGGGAGCTGCGCCACGACCCATGGGAGGCCGCCGGCATGCTTTTTCTTTTCAAACAATTTTTTCCCTGAAAGCTCGGGGGAATGCTTTGCCCAGTCCACCCTCGCAAGGGCGTCCTGGGTCGCATCATCAACCAGCACCGTCCAACCCCTACAGCAGTCCCCGCACCTTAAGCAGTGAAACCGCAACCCATCCGGGAGAAAAAAAGGAGGCTCCTCCATGGCGGATTAATATTTCGTTGCGAGTAATATAAGCTCATGGGAGTGAACCTGCGCGACCTCATCGCCCACAAGCCCCTGGAGCTTTCCGAGCTTTCCGGGAAGACGATTGCAGTCGACGCGTTAAACAGCTTATACCAGTTTCTCGCAAGCATCCGCCAGCCCGACGGTACGCCGCTCATGGACGGAAACGGCGCCGTCACCTCACACCTGTCGGGGCTTTTCTACCGGACTGCTCGGCTCGTAAAAATCGGGATAAAGCCCGTCTACGTCTTCGACGGCAAGCCCCCGGAACTCAAGCTCAAAGAGATTGAGAAACGCAAGAAAGCGAAGGAGGAGGCGCAGCGGGAGTGGGATAAGGCGAAGCGGGAGGGCCGGCTCGAGGACGCGAGGAAATACGCGATGAGGACATCCCGCTTCACGCCCGAAATGCTCGAGGAAAGCAAGAAGCTCCTTAGCCTTATGGGCGTCCCAGTCATCCAGGCCCCCGGCGAAGGCGAAGCCCAGTGCTCGCTGCTTGCAATAAGAGGAGACGCGTGGGCCTGCGGCAGCCAAGACTACGACGCCCTCCTCTTCGGCACCCCCCGGCTGGTTAAGGGACTCACCCTATCGGGCGAACTAGAGCTCTCGATGATTGATTCGGCGGAAGCGCTCGCGCAGGTGGGGTTGACGCGCGAGCAGCTGGTGGACGTCGCAATACTTGTGGGGACTGACTTCAACGACGGCGTCAAAGGCATCGGGCCGAAGAAGGGGCTGGCCGCCGTCCGGGAGGGGAGGATGGGGGAGTTCGACGTCCCAGAACTTGCGATGCTCCGCGACATATTCCTCAAGCCGGACGTCTTGCAGGACTACCGTATCGCATGGTCGGACGTCAACGCCGAAGGGCTCGTCTCCTTCCTCGCCGGCGAACACAGCTTCTCCGAAGACCGCATCCGCCGGACGGCGAAAGACCTCTCGGAATCGTACCGCCAGTTCCAGCAGCAGAGCATCTCCCGGTGGTTCTAGGCTGAAACGCTCTTTTTTCCTTGTTTTTCCCTAAGGTATAGCATATGAGACAGAGGACTAG
>CAZJQY010000082.1:0-5262 GCA_964548095.1 uncultured archaeon | reverse complement strand
TGCAATATACGAGGCCGAGACTGAGCTTATCTCGGACGTTATGAGAGTCAGCGGCATAAGGCTTGAGGGCATCCGTAAGTCGCTTTTGAGAGGCTTCGTCGAGTCGCAGAAGAGGATTGAGGACGCTATACCCGCCATAATCGACGACGCGCAGAGGGTGCTCTACGACGCACCCCGCGGGGAGGTCGCGGGAGCACGGTTAAACATGCCGAAGAAGATGCTTCTCGCAGTAGCACGCTTCATAGACCCGACCCGACCTGACGCGCCCGCCCTATTTGACAGACTAGTAAACATGCGTTACGCGGACGGGACGCAAGTACTCAAAACGTCAAACCCCGAAGACGAGAGGATAAGACGCGCCCTCGATTCCGCAAGAGGCGGCACCCTCTACGCGAAGCCTCGGGAAATCGCGGAAGCCACAAGCGCGCAGACAGACTCCCTGACAGAAGTTGGGAGAAGAGTTATCGCCCGGGAAGAAGACACAGAAAACAAGACCGAGCTAATCGACGAGTTCACTGTTGCCTTGAGCACGGACTGCGCGAGGGTTCACGAGGCAGTCGCAACACTTGCTGGAGACCGGGAGTTCCCGCGGCTGCCTTATGGGGAGAAGATTAGCCGGCTGAGGATGCTCAAACTCCGCCAGGCGATAAGCCTCTCAGGCACGCGAAGTATACGGGAGGTCGAAGACTACGCGCGCGAGTGCGCGCAAAGAGAGGCAACGCCGGGCGGAACAAGATACCTGTTCTCCCAGACGCTGCCCCAGCAGTTCCCCGGACTCTACTTCACTGAAGAAGACTCAAGATTCTTCTACGACACCGTAATGAACAGAGAGCGGTATCAGGAGTACCGGAGACTGGGCTACTGCTGAAGACAGGATGTGAGCTTAAGCCGGCGGCCGCTCGCCGAACCGCTTATAGAAGCCCTTTCTTGTACGCTAATTCCGCGTTTAGGATGCCGCCGCCTGCTGCGCCGCGGACTGTGTTGTGGGAGAGGCCTACGAAGCGTATGTCGAAGACCGGGCACTCTCTCAGGCGTCCGACGGTGACTGCCATGGCCTTGTCGTTGTCTCGGTCTTTTCTGGGCTGCGGCCTGTTGGGCTCGTCAACGTAGATAATGGGCTTTTGCGGGGCCATGGGGAGCTTAAGCTTCTGAGGCTCGCTTGTGTAGTCCGCCCAAATCTTTTTGATTTCGGGGAGCGTCGGCTTTTTGCCTGCGAATGCGAGGCTTACGCAGGCTGTGTGGCCGTCGAGGACTGGGACGCGGTTGCAGTGTGCGGCAATCTGAATCGAGTCATCGTTCACGATTTTCCCGCCTTTGATGCGCCCGAAAATCTTCTTAGGCTCCTGCTCGCTCTTCTCTTCTTCGCCGCCGATGTAGGGGATGACGTTGTCGACGATGTCTAGGGAAGGCACACCCGGGTAGCCGGCTCCCGAGACAGCTTGGAGTGTTGTGATAATCATCTTCGAGACTGGGTAACCGGCTTTCCTGAGCGCGTCAACGGGTGTGATGTAGCTTTGGAGGCTGCAGTTTGGTTTCACCACGATGAAGCCCTTATCCCATCCCCTGTTCTTCTTCTGCGTGGAGATGATGTCGAGGTGGTCGGCGTTCACCTCCGGAATCAGCATTGGGATGTCGTCTGTCCACCGGTTGGCTGAGGCGTTGCTGAAGACGGGTATGCCAGCCTTGGCGTATGATGCCTCAAGGTTTCGTATGGCCTCCTTGTCCATCTCGAGGGCTGAGAAAACGAAATCGCATGCTTTCAGGGCGTTTCCCGGGTCGTTGGCGTCCGCGACGACCAAGTCCCGGACTCCTTCTGGGATGTCTGATGCCATCTGCCAGCGGCCGGCGACCGCCTCAGCATAAGCCTTCCCGGCGCTGCGCGGAGAGGCGGCGACGTAAGAGACGTTGAACCAGGGGTGACCCTCAAGCAACCGAACGTAATTCTGGCCGACCATCCCGGTCGCGCCCAAAACCCCGCACTTAAGTTTGGCCATCTTACCTCAAACAAAAATTTAATCCAGAATTATTAATGGAAGGTGATATAAAAATGTAGGTCACCCTGCCTCATACAGCTTCGTGTAGGCTTGAACGAGAGACTCATACTGGGCCATCTCTGCGTCAGAAGCAGTCCCCCTGATTCTCTGACGAATCTCTTTTGCAACGCCCCTAACTCTAGCATCAGCTTGCTTGGGTAAATCCGCCTGCTTTTTCGCGTAGATTGACGCCTCCTTCCTTGCGAACATCGGCAGCAAGATACCTCTGACAAAGGGTTTTCCGGACGTTAGGATACCATCTAGCAGCTGGAGGGACGACTCCGCGTCAGAGACCACCATCTCTGACACCCCCCTCTGAGTCCAGTCAAAGCCTGTTGCCTCAAGGAGGCCGTTGACTGAACGCTCTCTGATGATTGCCTTAGCCCCTGACAGCACCGTCGCCCAGTCAAATAGGGAGTATGCTGTCGGGTTTATTTCAGGAGGAATCGGCTGTTCCCCTCCTCGTCCAACATTCTTCGCAAGTTTTTCCACAGCCTCTGGAGTCACCCCCTGTTTGATTCGTATTTTCATCGTTGTGTCTGCCCTCCCGGATTGAAATCCAGGTCAATTATTAACTCCTTATCATCCTTAGCCGACGCAGGTGCAAATGTAGGCAGGACGTTGTGAGCCTGTTCGTAGTCGTGCCGCTGGTCCCAAACATGCCCTAATTGGTCCGCGGAGTCATTTACTCTCGCTTCGATTTCCCCAAGCATGCGCTCGAGGGCGCTTGTGTCTGCCCCCTGAGCTCTCTGAGCGTTGATTTTGGTTTGGAGGTGGCCTTGCACGGTTTGGCTGTGATATAGTTCGGCCTGCCGGAGCCCCACTTCGTTGTTGAGGACGGCGTAAGCATAATTCGGGGCAGCCGCCATGATAGCGTCGGCGGTAAGGTAGGGTCTGCCCATACGCTCCCGCGCGGTCACGTAGTCTTGGTACATGCCATCCCGGATGTTTGTCATCTGCGCGACTTCAGAGACTGACAAACCCTCGACCATGTTTCTCTCCATGCCGGGGACAATCTGCCGCACGTAGTCTCCCACAATCTGCTCTGCGAAGGCTTTCGCCTGCTGCTCGCTTGAACCCTGACTTTGATAGTGGTCTGTCACTTGCTCGCGTACGGCCGCCAACGTCAGCGTTCCCAGAGCGTAAGGGTCGTAGAGGAGGCCCACCGCAGTCCACTCCTCATCTCGATTTAACGGCTGTCCTCTGAGGACTTTAGCCTCGACATCAAGGAGGCGCTGGATATGCTGTGGCTCCCGGCTGGCAAACTCTGCAGAACCCTCACTCATGGTACTCCATAGGTTAAACATGTCTTGCCTTCTTTCCGGCGTCTCCCACCACCTGACGACTGTACCGTCATGTAACGGCCCATGAAGTATCTTGCCCATTTCGTGCGTCCTCTGTTCGGCGTGATACAGCTCATGGCCTATGACTCCGGTCCCGACGACGCCCTGTAGGGAGTCCATCAGAGCAGGATTTTCTGACGCACCATAGTAAAGTCCCCTGTTTATTTCAATGGTGTTCTGAGACCGGATGTAGTGTCCGGCACTGGGATCCATACGCCTTTTACTGCCCCACCTGATGGCGGGAGGGTCCCCGACCCTGATGTGAAATCCCCGCCCCTCAAGCTCATCATACAAGTCGCCGTGCATGTGCGCGTCCCGCGTCGGCTCGTCCATGGCGTCGAAGGCTTCGGCGCCGACTCTCCCCCTGACTTTGACTTCAACGCCGCTGTAAACCTCACCCCACCTGCCTTCGGCCTCGAGCACGTTCCTTGCGACTGAGAAGTTCTCTGCCTCCATAGCCGGGATAACACGCTCATGAAGCATCCTCTCAAGCCCTTCACTCGACATCGAGAAGCTTCCTCCCACGAGACGGTGGGCCATATCCTCCACGAAACCATCAACCGTGTATGCAATTCTTATTCCCTTTTCTCTGATGAAGGCGCCCATCCGCCTGATGGACTGCGAATCCAGCATGACTGCTTCTTCCGGAACCCCGGAAGCCTGAGCTTCCATCACGCGGTCATAGGTTGCGTCAAAGACATGCCCCAGCGGCTCACCCCCCTTAGCCCGCATTATCTCCGAGAAAGCCTTCTGCGCCTCCTCCCGCGAGCCGCAACCCATAGCGCAGTCCACGGCGGCGTCAACAGCATCGAAAAGCCGCTCCTGACCAGGATTTCCTGCGAGAAACCTTTCTCTGGCGGCTGCAGGCGAATCAAGGAGGCGAGAACAGGCGTCCGCAACAACCTCTCCCTCTGAGACGCCGCGCGGAGCCCGCACAATCCCCCCGGCATCAGAGGCCATTGCCCTGACTCCCGCGGAGAGGGATTCAACACGCTCGCTAGAAACCGCCACATCATCCAACCTCCCGGCGGGTTCGGCCTGGAGTGACGCAGGCTCAAGGTGCTCCGGCATCCTCAAAGGCGTGCTACCCCGAAGCTCCCGAACCCTCTCGGAGTTCCCGTATTTAGCGATGAATGCTTCCCGGAAACTCTTGTCTTGCCCGAAGAGGAAGCAGCGCACTTCCTCTTCAGATGCTCCAATATGTTCTGCTAGGGCGTCGACGACTTCGCCCGCAACGCCGGGCGAAATCTTGCCTGCATCCTTCTGCGATTGGCACCATGAAACCCGCCTGCCCGTGAAATCCGCTTCCCGCCCCCTGCCGTGGGGCGCATCACCGACTGCAAGCTGGGTCCCGAATAGGCCCTGATGCAAGTCTCTCACACCGGCCTCGAAGTCGCGGAGACCCGGAGTGCGTGACAGATTACCCTGCATCTTTCTGGCGCGCTCGAAGACGGCGTCCCGAGCCGCCTCGGGAGCAGCCACATAGTTTTCGGGGTTGTGGATTCTGTCGATGACTTCCGCTATTCCCTCGGAAACATCCCTGCCGGCGTTCCCCTTAGCCCTGAGCAGTTCGCCGTATGGTCCGCCGGGAGAAGGAAACTGCGCGTCCTCCCGCGCAAGGGCGGTGAGCCGCAGGACGGCCTTGTCCCGCGTCTCGGGGTCTGCGAGCCCTGATATGAGCTTTTTCACTGCGCCTGTTCTCCGCCGCGAGGATGCTTCCGAGGCGAAGGTTCGGATGTCTTCGAGGGTGCCTGCTTCCGCCGTCAGGCCGTCCTGCTGTCTCCACGCTCCGGCGTTTGTGAGCGATTCAGTGAAGTATTCGTCCATGATGGCGTCCGTGTTCTGCGAGCTGATGCTCCAGTTCCGGCTCACGTAGTCTGTCGCAC
>CAZJQY010000081.1:0-5409 GCA_964548095.1 uncultured archaeon | reverse complement strand
GAGGATTACGCTGACTCTGTCTTGCGCCGAATATCTCTTCCGCGTCCCTCCTGTCGCCTCGCGTCAGGGCCCTGTAAAACTGCCGCTGCGTCATTTCGTCCGAGACCACAGTCCAGTTCCTCTCCTCCTCATCCCATTCGACGCGGAGTGGAAAATGATTCCGCTCGTTGTCTGAGTAAAGGGTGAATCCGACGCAGTCCCGAGGCCCGAATCCTTCCTCGGTGCGCGAGGCATCCCGCACGCCCCGGCAGGCCGCCATCGCCTCCGACGCCCGCGTTACCGCCCCCGCGCGCCTGTCGAGCTCCCCGACAACGTTTGAGTAGTCCTCTACGACGGCTGCCCTGAAGGCGCCGTCTGCCGGCGCGCCCAACCGCGCGTTGACGATGCCGACGTTAAGGCGCTGGGCTCCTAAAAGCTCCGTGAACCTTGCGTAAAATTGTTCGGCATCACCCGCTTCCGCATACTGCCTCGCCTCCACATCATCGAGGACGCCGGAGGCGAGGAAGCATGAACCCAGAAGGCCTGCGGCCTCCTGCGCCATCCTCCTCCTGCCAAGAGCGAGCAAGGGGCTTCGCGCCCTCGTCGCCTCGACGGCTGCCCGAAGCTCCGCATGCCGGTCCACGAGATGCTCCGGCTCTCGGCCTTCCTCAGGAGTCTCACGCGTGTAGCTTACCAGCCGCATGAAAAAGTCGCCAGTTTGCTCGTAGTCTAGAACCCGCGCCCTCCGCTGCGTCTGCGACAACCCGGCGTCTATGAGAGCCTGCCTTTCTTCAGGCAGCATGCGCCTGAAAAGCTCGTTTCCGAGGCGCCCCGGTCCGCACCTTGGGTTTCCGACGTCGTCGCCAATCATCTCCCCCGCAGCGTCAATCAGCGTTTCGACTCGCGCTGCCCCCCCATCGAGTGCCAGGAGCGCGTCGAGGGCTGCCGCAAGGCGGGGGTTCGCTGCCTCAAGCATTCTCCGCGTCTCCCCCCGAAGCTGCGCTTCGAAGGCGTGGGTTTCCTGTCGTTGTGTGTACGTAGCATCCCCAACTTGCTCTTGTAGGAGCATCACGGGGTTCCCATCCGCCTCCACGATTGAGGAAGGCGCCGCATCCGGGACAGGGAGAGCCTCTAGTCCCTGCCTCTCGCGCATTTTGTTTTCGAGGATGATGTGGTTTCTCCTTATGATTTCGAGGGCCTGCTGGTTTTCAGCGGGCGCACCCCAGTCGCCCGTCCATGATGCCGGGTCCCTCAAAAGACCGAAGTTGACGCGGCCGGAAGCGATGAAGGGGGGGTTGGCTCCCAAGTCAATGTATGCGTTGCCAAAGTCTCTCAGGGCCTCCTCGTAGATGCGCTGCGCCAAGTCTGCATCCCTCTGCCGGAGTGCCTCATCCATCCGCCGCGAGTGGACGACTGCTCGGTTGGCTCTCGTGTAGTATGTGTTTTCTCTGGTTCCTACCTCGCTGCTGCTGAAGTTCAGGCAGCCGCCTGAGGCTCTCACGCCTCCGACGCCGATGTCGCCTCCTTGCAATCCAACAGTAATGTGAACGTTATTGCCGGCTTGGTCGTACGCTATCGTCCCGACGTTCTCCTCGCGGTTCCCGACTCTCCGGATGATGCGCCAGCTGTTTTCCTCACCCGCCTGGACGAACGCGTTCCTGCCGATGGCGTTGGCGAGGCGCACGCTGTCTCCGCCCTGCTCCCTCAGCATCTGACAGAGCCGGTCCGCGCGCTCCTCCTCGCCCGCCTCACCCGGCAGGTGGAAGAGGAACCGTCTGCCGCTTACTGCCTCGTCGAGCACCCTAAGCGCTCGTTCTGGTTCTCCTGTAAGGTATTCGGCGGCCCCAAAGTTGGCGCGAACGCCCTGAAGCGTCGGGTCTGCTTCCAATGAGCTTTGTAGTGTCGTGCGGGCTTCTGCATGGTCACCGTTTACCAATTCAATCACACCCGTCCCGTTCCGGGATGCTGCGAGGAGCATGCCTCTTTCGGCGTGGCCTTCTGGGAGCATTTCGGCAAGCTGGCCTGCGGCGTGATAGAGGCCGCATGCTTCATCCCGGTCTTCTTCGCGCCCCCCGCGCAGAAGGTGCGTGCCCCAGCTTGCAAGCGCCCTGCTGTAGTGGGAGACTACTTCATTGCGCGTTTCCTGGTCGTCGCTGACCGTTGGGTCCTCTCTGATGAGTCTTACAATCCGCCCCCACGCCTCCTCGAACTGGTTTTCGCCGAGGGCGTCGCAGATGACCGCCATCTTCACGGTGACTGGGGAAAGTTCAGCACCCGTCGCATCCACAAAGGTCACGGGGTACCTGTCGGGCTCGTTTGCGACGTCCCACGTTTTGTTGCGTAATTCAAGTCTTGAGGCGACCTGCGGCTGGAGGTCGAGGAGGCTTGCAGGCTCCTGCGGAGGCTGGGCGATGGGGATGTGTCGGCCGCCTTGCGTGCGGAGTTCTATGTCACCGAAGTCCCTGCGTTCTATCGGCATCTTTTCTCTCTTTTAGTTTTTTTTCGATTTCCTGTGATTTTTTTTTTAAGTCGGAAAGAATCTCTTCCCTCGGTTTGTCTGGGGCGAGTGCGAGAATCTCATCTTTCGTGAGTTCACGGGGTTTTTTACTGCCTTTTCCGTCGGCTTCGTGGACGATGAATTTGATGTCGCTTAAGGTGAGGTCTTTTCTGAGAAGTGGTTTAGGTTTTTTGTCGGCCATCGTTTATGTTATTATATTTTGTGTTAAATGAATTAATAAGTTAAACAATGTTCAACACACATATTCTCGATTTTTAAACCCCAAGAACTAAAAGATTAGACGCATGGACTACGACTACAACAAACTACTCGACCGCCTCTGGGGAAACCTCCCCGAAAAACTCCGAAGCACCGAACGATTCGAAATGCCCACCGCAGACGTACTCGTCGAAGGAAACCAGACCATCATCAGAAACTTCAACGAAATCGCCGACCGACTCGACCGCGAAGGCAAATACATCCTCCAATACCTCTCAAAAGAACTCGCCGCCCCAGGAAACATCGAAGTCAACCGAGCAATCATCCAAAGAAAGCTCCGCAAGCAAGCAATCGACGAGAAGATAATAGCCTACGCCAAAGAATACGTCATCTGCCACCAGTGCGGCAGACCCGACACCAAAATCACCGCCTTCGAAGACCAGAAAATCATCAAATGCACGGCATGCGGAGGCTGGTGGCCGCTTAGGAGGATAAAGTAGACTACGTGCGTTATGCTCATCTGTTAACTGTCAGCCCATCCACACGACGAGTTTGAAGACTTCCGGCCCCCACATGGTTTGGATGCCGAGTTTGTCTTGCGCGTCAAACCACATTTTGTCCGGGTTAAAGAATGTGTCGGCGGCGCCGTCGCGGTCGGTGTCCAAACATAACTAAGATAACCTGCCTAATGCAACTCCGATAGAACTCATACGCTCTTATTAATGGTCTCCACTATAACATATCGAAGATGTTTTGCGTCAAGATACACGTGCGGGAGGGCAAGGTTCTCGTTGCGGCATGCGACAGGGAGCTTCTCGGGAAGACGCTTTCCGCGGGAGAGCTTGAGTTCCACGTCAACGAAAGATTCTACGGCGGTGAAGTGAAGGACGCTGATGAGCTTCGCGGCATTCTCGCCGCTGCGACGATTGCGAACCTCGTCGGCAACCGGGCGGTCGAGGCTGCCATAGCGTTTGGGCGCGTCAACCCAGAGTGCACGCTCTCGATTGGCGGCGTCAAGCACGCGCAGTTCGCTATTATGGGGGACTGACGTGAAAGTCAGGTTCGTGCTTTCGGCGCTGATTTTGCTGTCTTTTACTGCGTCAGCGTGGGGTCCCGCAACCCAACGCTATATCTGCGACGAGGCGGTGAAGCAAGTCTGGGGTCAGGATGCAGTAGTCCAGTGCCTGCCGAAGAAGAGCTCGAAGTTTATGGGCGACTTCTGCGAGCACCTCTACAGGATGAAGGGCGCAGACGTCTACGCCCGATGCAAGAACTCATTGCAGAAGCGGGACTTCATCCACCCCGCGAACATGGTTGACGAGCTGTTCAACGACACCGGGTTGTGGCACGACTACAGTCAGTGTCCGGTGAAGCCGGGTCCGGCCCGCTATCTTATGTGCGGGACAAGGGAGGATGCGCCGGCCCCCAAGGAGGCGGAGCGCTGGTTGAGGCCGCTCTCAAGGCGTCGGACGCCTGTATGCGAGTCTATGACTTCTGCATTGGGGCGTCATACTACGCGAAAGGGGAGAACCCCCTAAACCAGATTGTCGAGGAGAAGGAGAGCTGCTATGAGGCGATTGTGGACGGCGTCGAGAATGCTATTTGTGCCGGCAAAGAAAGCTTCCGGGTATCTAAGCGGTGCGAGTTCGAGCACTCCGACTACGAGCAGGATATCGTCGTCACCGACAACCGCATCAAAAACATCATCTCCTCTCTTGTGGCGTCAGGAAAGAACCTCTCAGTGAAGCCGACGAAAGAGGCGGGGAATGTCGTGCTGCTTGCGAACTCAATCGACTTCGAGCTGAACCGCGGCTTCTTAGACTACCTTACGGCGAACGGGATTGCGGTAACCCGCGCGTCGGCTGAGGAATTCACAACACTGCGCTACTCCGCTTGCGTGGTCGTGCTCGGCGGCCACCACGCGCCCGAAGGCGTTGGAGAAGTAGTTGACGCGCTCCTAAACTCCGAGGAGAAGGAGAACCTCACGAAAAACGAGGGCGAAAAAATCAGGGCAGTGCGAGACGACGTGTGGATGCTCCACCAGAAAGTCTGGGTACTCGCAGGATACGGAAAGGAGGACACACGCGGCGCAGTCGAGGAAAACCGAGACGGCGTCGTCAGCGAACTCAAGACGTGCGTATGACAGGCAAACTCACCATCAAGGTGTTCGGGGTTGGAGGAGGCGGAGGCCACACCATCGAGAAACTCATCTCGCTTGGCGCAGACGACCTCGACGTCATCGCAGTGAACACCGACGCCATGGGACTGCTCGCAACCAGCGCACCCAAAAAACTCCTCCTCGGCAAAGAGCTTACTGACGGAAAGTCCACGGGCTCAGACCCCGCCTTGGGCGACAAGTGCGCCAGATACGACCTCGGGAAAATCGCGCAGGCAGTCGACGACGCGGACATCGTCTTCATAACCTGCGGCCTCGGCGGAGGCACAAGCTCAGGAGTCGCCCCAGTCATCGCGGAGCGGGCGAAATCCGTCGGCGCCCTGACGCTCTCCGTCGTGACGATGCCGTTCGGCTCCGAAGGCAGGCGCATACTAAAGAACGCGGAAGACGGGCTGGAAAGCATCAAACGCAACTCAGACGCCGTCATCGTCATCAAGAACGAGCGCCTCCTCAAGATGGCGCCTCATCTCCCCCTCAAAGACGCCTTCAAGCTAACGGACGAGACCACCGCCAACATCATTTCTGAGCTCTCCAGTCT
>CAZJQY010000080.1:0-5459 GCA_964548095.1 uncultured archaeon | reverse complement strand
AATCACTTTCCCGTGTTTTCCGTCAGCCTTGAGCTTTTTTCCGTCCTCGTAGTATTGTTCCAGTTCATCCTGCGCGGCTTTGGCTTGCGGCGTCTTTCCCGCGGCGACGGTCATCTGTTTGATTTTCTCGAACTTGGCTTTGTTGGCGTACGCCTGCTCGAGGGCGGGGTCTGCCTCGATTGCGTTCTGGCACTGCGTGATTGCCGCATCGAAGTCCTTCTTTTTCGCGTACGCGTCGGCGAGGTCTAGGTGGTATCTCCCGTTTTTGGGTTTGAGCTCGACCGCTTTGCTGTAGTCTTTGATGGCGTTTTCGGCGTCTCCTTGGGCTAGGTAGGCGTATCCTCGGTCGGTGTAGTAGGAGTCCTGCTTTGGGTCGAGTTTAATCGCCTTTGATGCGTATTTCACGGCGTTTGTGTAGTCTTCCTTCTTGTAGTAGTAGAAGCCGATGTTGTCGTATGCCTGCGCCCATGCTGGGTCGAGCGCGATGGTTTTCATCAGGTCTTCGATGGCTTTGTCGTATTCCCCCTTCCCCCCGAAACATAGGGCGCGCATGTTGTAGGCTTCCTTGTCCTTTGGCGCAAGTTCGATGGCCTTGGTCGCAAGCGGTATTGCCTCGTCGTATTTCTTGAGCTTGCGCAGGTTCTTCGCCTCCTCGAGGAGCTTCTTGGGGTCGGTCTGCTCGGCGGGCGCCTGCCCTAAGCCGGCGGCATTGTATTTGCGCTGGACGGCCTCGATTTTCGCCTTCTTGTCGTAGGCTTCCTCAAGGAGGGGGTCGGCGTCTATGGCTTTCCGGCATTTTTCGAGTGCTGCTGCGAAGTCTTTTTTCCGCGCGCAGGCGTCTGCAAGGCTTAGGAAGTATTTCGGGTTCCGGGGTTTGAGCTTTGAGGCCTTCTCGCAGTATTTTACCGCGTTGTCGTAGTCGGCTTCGAGGATGTAGGTGTTGGCCAAGTCCGCGCAGTGGACGTCGTTTTTCGGCTCAAGCGAGATTGCCTTCTCGTAGTCTGCGACAGACTTCTTGGTGTCCCCCTTCTTGTATTGGTAGTATCCCCGGTTCGCGTAGGCGAGCGCGTATTTCGGGTCTAGCTTTATCGCCCGGGTCAGGTCTCGTATGGCTTCCTCGTATTCGGAGCGCATGCCGTGGAGGACCGCCCGCTTGTTGTAGTACTTGGCTTTCGGGGAGATTTTTATGGCGCGGGTTATGAGGTCTATTCCTTTGGCGTATTCTTCTTTCTTGCGGCAGACTGACGCCTCGTCGATGAGGTATTCTGGATTCTCCTCGGGTTTGGGGAGCGAAGCTGTTTTTCGCTTGGTTTTTCTTCTCATTTACGAAGCCTTGGGGAGTTCTCTGTGGAACATCCCCTCGCCGCCCTTCTTCTCGATGTGGGATATGCAGTCGTCCACAGACGCCTTCAGAGCCTTCTCGGCGCTCTTGTAGTCGCGGGACTTCACATTCACGCGGTAGAGCGGCGGAGACGAGTACTTGACGATGATTTCCGCGTCAGTCTTGTGCTTCGTAATCCGTCTCAGCGAATCCTTGACGACTTCCACGCCGTCGGGCGCGTAGCTTTTGAGGGAGACGTAGCCGGTAATCTCCACGAACGGCTGCTTGATGTTCTTCTGGGAGAGCTCGGCGAGCTTTTTCGCCCATTTCACTGGGACGTCGAGTTTTTTCACGTGGTCGGGGTTGACGGCGATGGTCTCAAGCCCCGCGTAGAGGGACTCGTGTTCCGCGAGGATGAGCTCCTCCATCTTGGCGAGGAGTTTGTCTTTGGGTTCGCCGACATCTTTTGCGAGGAGTTCGAGGATTTTGAGGGAGCGCTGGCGCTGTTTGACGTCCTGGAGTTTTTCCTTGCGCTGGGCGTCGTTGACGCGCCGAAGCGAGAGGTCGATGTGGCCGCGGGAGGGGTCGGTGCGTAGGACGATGAGGACGACTTTCTGGCCTTCCTTCACGTAGTCGCGGATGTTTTTGACCCATTTGAGCGATATCTCCGAGAGGTGGAGCATGCCGCGCTTGCCGGGGTATTCGTCGAGCTCGATGAATGCTCCTTGGCGGAATATCTCTTTGACTGTGCCGAGGATGAACTCCCCGACTTCGGGGTACGCGTCTTTTATGGGTAAGGTCATGGTTATATAAGTTAAGCCACTATACTTAAAATATACGATGGATGATAAAGCCGAGTCTCAGATACTGACGGCGTTGGTCGAGCACCGGCCGGGCGTATTGCAGAGGATATCCTCCATGTTCTCGCGCCGCAGGTTCAACATCGACAGCATCACAGTCGGGACGACTGAGAACCCCGGCATAGCCCGGATGACCATCCTCACCAAGGGGGACGAGCGGGTGCTCGAGCAGATAACGAAGCAGATGAACAAGCTTCCGAACGTCATCAAGGTCATCAACATCACCGGGGAGAAGGCGGTGTGCCGGGAGCTGTGTCTTGTGAAAATCAGCACGCCCGACGACCGCAGCCGCTCGCAGGTCATCATGTACGCCGACGTCTTCCGCGCGAACATCGTCGACGTCGGGCTGAAGTCCATGTGCGTGGAGATAACCGGAGACTTCGACAAAATCAACGCCTTCATAGACCTCTCGAGGACGCTCGGAATCAAGGAGCTCGCCCGCACGGGCATGACCGCGATGCAGCGCGGGTAAGTTAAGCTGATGATGAAGTCTTCGGTTCGGGCCTTTAGAGTTTTCGGCATTTCAATAGAAGTTCACGTCTCATTCATCCTGCTTCTCGCAGTCGTACTCCTCTCGCTTCCAGTCTACGGAGTTGGCTGGGTTTTCTTCTTCGCCACGATGTTCGCCTTCGTCCTCTTCCACGAGCTCGCCCACGCCTTGGTCGCGAAGTGGGCGGGCGTCGGAATCGACAACATCACTCTCATGTTTTTCGGCGGCGTCGCAAACGTTGAGGTTCCCGAGAACCCGCGGCTTGAGCTCTTGATGGCCTCAGCTGGCCCTGCCTTAAACATGGCGGTCGCCTTAGCCTGCCTGCTCATCATCCACTACGCGGGAATCGCGCCCATGGGAGTCTTCGACGTCATGTCCCCCACAAAATTTACGCTCACCACATCGCAGCTCCTCCACACGGTCCTTTACGCGAACGTCCTCCTCGCCTTGTTCAACATCATCCCGGGGTTCCCCATGGACGGAGGCCGGATACTCCGCTCAGTCCTCGCGATGCGGATGGACTACATCAAGGCGACGGAGCTCTCGGTGTCGGTCGGGCAGAGGCTCATCTTCCCGCTCCTCTTTTTTGTGGGGCTTCTCGACGGGAACGTGATTACCATGGTGATAGCGGCCGCCCTTTTCATCGCGAGCGGGAGCGAGCTTAAGTTTGTGCGCCTGAAGCGGGTGTTCGCGGGTTTGACTGTCGGCGACGTCGCGAGGAAGAGTGTGCCAAAAGTCGCCGGCTCGGTCAGCTTGCATGACTTCATCGCCACCATTACTGATGGCAGCGCAACCCAGTATCTCGTCCACGGCGGCGACGGCAGGGTCTTGGGCGTCTTTGACGTGCGGACGCTTGGGGGTATCAGCAGCAGGGACCTCGGGAAGCCGGTTTTAGCGTACGCGAACCCGGATTACCTGACGGCGGATGCCGGAAAGATGATGCCCGACACCCTCAAGGAGGCCTTGTCATATGATTTTCTGCTGGTAGTCTCCGACAGACGGGTCGTCGGGTATCTCACGCCGCAACTAGTCTTAGAGCAGTACAACCTCTTAAGCCTCAAGAAGGCTTTACGGTAGTTTTTTTACTGAATAATACTAATAGATGTTAGTATGACGATAACCCTTCCTCGACTGCGGGAAACGGTTTATATTCTATTGTTCACCGTGCTCCTCCTATCGCCTGCGGTAGGTGCACAGTATCCATCATGCAGTGGCAGTGAGCCCTGCAGGAACGCGTGCGAAGTCTGTGGATACGGGGGCGCAGGGAGGCCAGACGACCCCTGGTACGGGCTCATCATGGTCGACGAGTTCGGGCGCTACGTAAGCAGCAACGATTACACCAAGGCCTACAACCTCTCCGGGGAGGAGATGTCGGGTGCGAGTGGTCCGGGAGGCAGCAGCGTATCCTACGCATCCTGCTTTGTAGTGGAGATAACGGTAAAAAACGACGGCTCCTACGCATGCAAGGACGAGTTTTCGGGCCTGTGGAATGCGACATACTGCGACAGAATAATCGGCGGCGTACACCTAGCCCCACGAAGCGAAGCCTACAACGGAAGATACACAGTCCTCGGCGAACCAACGAAGAAGTTCCCCCGCTCCATCGACGCGACGGCCATGTCTTACGCCGATGTCAACAGCACGTACAACGCGATTTCGAAGTACATCGTCCTGGACTCAGACTACACTGTCATCGGCGTCGACGAGGATGCGTATGTGAGGGAGATGTGGCGCCAGGAGCAGCGGCGTTCAGGCAAGACCTATGAGAGCACGAGCCTCGAGTTCACCTACACCATCGCCCGCGCATGCGACATTGTTGGTGTGCTAAACGACACGCGCGTGTGCAAGCGCATGAGGATATTCGACAAGCAATATGACCTCTACGGGTCGACCGAAGACCTTGCTTACAAGCAAAACATCGAGATGATGGGTTTCGAGAAGTGCGTGTGGCTGGCCGTCGACTACGGCAAGTTCTACAAGTACCCCGGCGTCATGATAGTGCTCCTGAACCGCTCCAAGTTCGGCACCCACAAGGGCTTCAACTTCAACGCAATAGTCGAGCAGGAGACGCAGTACGCAAACCACGTCTACCCGGAGTCCGTCTTCTCCGGCACCTACCCGGGAGGAGACTTCGGCGCCGAGGAGTGCTGCGAGTATCAGAGCAGCGGCGGCACGTTCTACAAGTGCGTGCCCATCGGAACCTGCGAGTCCGACGCCGCGTGCATGTGGAGTTCATGGGCCACTGGAGGCTGCACGTCGGTTGACAACTCCTTCTGCTCGAACGACTGCGAAACCGCCACCTCCCATACGCTCAAGCAGGCCATCCATGATTGGAACAGTATTGCCGCAGACAGGCTTTTCGGGTGCGACAAGTGCGTGTCCGGCGACGACACGTGCTCGATGGGCTCAGCAATCGCGTACGCGCGGAAAAATTACGCCAGCGTTTTCCCGAATCCCGTGTCGGACTGGCCTCCAGAATTCGATGAGTCTTGGGAAAACTGCGGCTACTATAATCCATGGAACATGGACCACTGGACGGGCACCGGAAGCCTCTCCGACCGCTGCAACTGCCTGACCGGCTGGAGGGGGATGAAGGATGCTGGAGTGAGCGTGGCCGGCGTGTGGATGTGCGATGAGGCGGAGTGTACGGAGTGCACGGCAAGAGGCTACGGATGCCAGTGGGAGGAAGACGGCATCCTCCCATTTTTGACGGACATATTCACTGACGGATGCTACAACTGCTATGACCCCATGCCGAACGGGAAACCCGACGAGAATTTCATCAGGA
>CAZJQY010000079.1:0-5514 GCA_964548095.1 uncultured archaeon | reverse complement strand
GGACGGTACTCCTGATGGTGACGGTGATGGGGATGTGGATGGTTCGCCTGATGGTGAGGATGGTGAGCCGTGTTTTGTTGGTTGTTTGAATTTGTCGTTGGATGTGGGTAATGATTCTAAGTTGCCGTGGGAGTGGTGGACGGTGAATTCTAGTTTTTCGCGGGAGCGTGTTTTTTTTTGGTTTGCCGTTGGAGCGTGTGCTGAATAAGACGGCGGATATTTTACGGCATGGTTGTTCGGCGCCGTGGTGTGTGGGTTGTCGTCTTGTGGGCGGTGATTGTTTGATTCCGTTCGTCTTAAGGAGCGGTAATCTCTCCTATGCGAATGGTAGTTTGTGTGTTCCTGTTGGGGGTAATCTTACGGTCGATGACATCAATTTTAGTTTCTGGGTGGTTGAGACGGTTGATAATGTCAGCTATGATCGGCGGTTGCGTTTTAGTGAGGGTGGTTTTTGGAATGTGAGTTTCGACACGGGTTCCGGGTTCGGGAGCAAAAAGTATTTGGTGCCGCCTGGTGCAGATTGCGGGGACTTGTGTTTTAACCTCACGTATGCGGCGGGCAGCCCGCCGGCTGGTTTGGACGCCTACGACGCAATCGACGATAGCATGTATCGTCTCCTCTTCCAGCGCCTCGACAAGGACGCAGATAGCGTCGTCGAGAAGCTGGACACCGACCACAACGGCGTCGCGGACACCTACTTTAATCCGGAGAAAATGTGGTTTGACGCGCAAGACAAACTCGGCATCCAAACCATGTGGGGGCCGGAAGTCTTCAAACTCGTGGTGTGGGCTGGTTAATCCCAAGCCGGTATCTAGAACTCAATCGGCAGCGACAGGAGGTTCCACCCTGAAAGCAGGTCCTCCAGAAAATGCCGGGTAGATTCAATTGAAACATTAAAGAACCAATTCTGGCTTGCGCCGACGTTCGAATTCACAGACTCGTCCACGCAGGAGACGCTCCAGTTGTATGAGCCGTTCACGAGGTTGTATACGCCAAACGACTGGTTCGCGTACTCCGTTATGTTTCCAACGGTCTGGTTGAGCACGCTGTCTAGCGTGAGCGAGCAGCTTGATATGTTGGACCCCTCGTCCGAGACGTTGTAGACGAGCGTCATGTTCCCGTCCGAGTCGGTTGAGCCGTTTCCGGGCCATACGAGGGAGACGTTGGGAGGTGTTGTGTCGTTGTAGAGGCCGAATGCGTAGACTCTGCCGTCGTCGGCTCCGACAAAGAGCATGCCGCTTGCGATTGCGGGGGAGGATATGAGGTCAGCACCCAAGTTCGCAGTCCAGAGTGTTGAGCCGTTTGCCGTGCTTAAGGCCCAGACGATGTCGTCTTTTGATGTGGCGAAGACGAGGTCGTGGGATACTGCGGGCGAGGACACGACGTCGAATCCTGTGGTGACGTTCCAAAGCGCCGCACCCGTTGAGCGGTTTATGGCGTAGACTTTGCGGTCGTTTGAGCCGATGAAGACGCGGTCGCCGGAGACTGACGGCGACGACCACACGCCGCCCCCTGTCACGTAGTCCCACACGTGCGCGCCCGTTGAAGCGTTTAAGGCGTATACTCTGTTGTCGTAGGAGCCGAAGACGATGAGGCCGTCGGAGACTGCCGGGGTCGAGTAGACGATGCCTGCGCTCGAATAATTCCAAGACCGCGTCCCCGTCGTTGCGTTGACGGCGTACACTCTCTTGTCGTTCGCCCCAAAGTAGAGGAGGCCGCCCTCAAGTGCCGGCGAAGACCGAACTGGGGAGCTGATGCTCACGTTCCAAAGTTGGGCGCCGGTTGAGTCGTTTAAGGCGTACACGCGGCCGTCGTTCACTCCGATGTAAACAACACCCTGGTAGGCGAGGGGGGATGACTCTATTTCTCCGCCAAAAGAGCGGTTCCACACGTGTGCGCCCGTCGAAGCGTTCAGGCACAGGAGCGTGCCCGAGGAGACGCTGATGGTTCCGATGAACAGTCGTCCGCCGGAGATTGCGGGGGAGGAGGATATGAATCCGCCGGCGCCGTACGTCCATAGGACGGCGCCCGACGTTGCGTTGAGCGCGGTGATGCTTCCGTTCCATGAGCTTGCGTATACGATGCCGCCCGAAACCGCGGGGGATGAGCGGACTCTGTCTCCGATGGTTGTGTTCCACTTGTGGATGAGGTAGCGAAGGATTTGGGTCACGGTTTCTCCGGTGCGCGCCGGATTCTGCCTGAACATCGGCCACTCAAGCGAGTAGTATCCGCCGTTAGCGATGCCTGGCGTCGCGGAGTCCAGGATTACCCACGGCAGTTGGCCGTCAGTCTCCCTGCCATAGGATTCGTTTCCGGTGATATTCGCGTACGAGACGTTGTCGACGAGGACGCTGTACCGGTCGTAGAGCCGGACCGTCCCGAACGCATCGTTTAAGGAGAAGTTTGTCTCCGTCTTCCCGAAAACCGCATACGTTTCTAGTGTCGCGCTGAGGCTGTGTGTCGCCCAAAAGCTGTGTGAGCTGTTGCTCCAGGCGTGTTCGATGGTCCAGGATGAGAGGTTAACGCGCGTCCTCCCGCGGTTGTAGACTTCAGTCCAGTCTCCTGCGGGGTTCACTTCGTTCAGGGTGACGTCCGGCTCAGACACCTCGTATCTAAGCAGGAAGTCATCCGAGTTCGCGTAGCCCTCCAAGCTCCTGCACCGGACGTAAACTCGCAGAGTCTGGTTGTCGGAAAGCCCGGTTATGTTCGTGGCATGGTAGCTCGCGTTCGTCTGCGAGAACGTCCGGCTCATCGAGTCGAAGGCGACGCCGCTCGCGTTCGCGTACCGGCATACCGCCGTCAGGTGGGTGCGGAGGCTTAAGGTGAGGTAGGTTGTGTAAGGCTCAAGTACGGTGTTGTTTGCGGGGTCGGGGTCTGAGATTATCGGAGTGTAGGAGAATATCGTAATGTTTACGGTCCCTGTGGTATTGCCGCCGGTAGCGGACGAAAACGCCGCGAAGAAAAGCCGGCTTGTGTTGTGTTCCCCACTCGCGTTCACGTTCCAGGACACGTTGCATGAGGCGTTCTCGGATAAGTTTACCAGGCATGAGAGGTTTGCGGGGAGGCGGGGGTTTGGCTCGACAGTGTAAAACGGCGTTCCCGAGCCGTAGGGAATGACGCCTGCCGAGGAGTTGAGGGTTGCGGTGACGTTTCCGCAGGGGCCTCCGATGCAGGAAACCTGCGCTGTCGCGTTGAAGAAGAGATTCTTCGTAGCGTTGATTGAGGCGTTCGGGGAGATGAGGGATGCCACGAGATATCCCGGTCGTATCGTCGCGTTCGGCCCGGTATAAGTTGGCGTTGTGTTCGAGTTCACGCCGTCCGAGGCGGTGAAGCTGAAGTTGTGCACCCCCTCAAGAAGTAGCGTAGCGTGGTAATAAGATTTGCCGTCAGAATACGTCGTGTCGGCGGCATCTGAGGCGTTCATCCCCCGGGAAACGCCGCCGTCTATCGAAACGTTTACGTACGCTGGCGCTGAGTTGTTGCTGCTCTTATAAGACACCGTGTAATTGAAGGCCTCGTCGGCGTATCCGGCCTGTGGGGTGACGTTCCCGCTCGAAAGGATTATGGGGCCGAGGACGCTGCTTCCGCTTCCGAGGAAGTCGGCGGTCATGACCATGCCTGACGCTGAAATGTTGGTCACGTTGATGTAGCTGGCGGAGCCCGCCTTCGACTTGCTGTTCGGAACCGAAGCGTCGGTGAATCCTGCGTTGTTCGCCTTCCACGTGTCCGCCGCAACGCCTCTGTCTCCGGTCGTCGGAGCCTGCCCGTCCAAGCCGAGGTTCGACTGCGTCCCTTGGTCTGCCTCCTCAAGGTCAACGCCCCGGTCTGAGTCATAAGCGTTGAAGTAATTCGACGAAATCCTGCCCTGGTTGTCGTCGATGTGCCATATCAAAAGCCCCGGCCCCGGGATATAAGAGTCAAAACCAACCTTCTGACGGTTCTCGACGAGAAAATACTCCTTCTCCCCGCCGGAAGAAGGGTTCTTTGGGGTGTCACCCAACGGAATCATAATCTGATATACGTCTGGAGAATACTCCACCGCAGCAATCTCCTCATCCAAGAGAGTGGAGTTGACCAAGGTGGGCGTAACCCAGCCCATAAAATACTTGCTCCACGCGCTGAAGTGGGCGGGCACATCCCCCTCATACCCCCACGGGCCGTTCCAGCTTCCGCCGCTCATCATGCCCCAGTTACCGATTCCCTCAGACGAGTAGTCTATGTCATATAAGTCTGGGAGGTTCGCGAAGTCGTGGCCGCTCTCATGACCGAAGGTTCCCATCGGCGAGTCCTCGGCGAGGATGGTGCCGCTTCTTATCCGCTTCCCGTCGAAGGTCATCCCCGTGCACAAGTCCGTCCAACTCCACCTAACCGACCAGAGCGGGTCCGTCATCGTGCAGCCAGTTGAGTCCTCCTGCCCGCAGCCCGCGTGGACGATTAGGATGTGATCGATGAAGCCGTTCCCGTCCGCATCATACTGGGTGAAGTCGACGTCGGCATCCGCAAGAGCCGCCGCCTCGCAGATGAGCTCGTAAGTCTGCCCAAAGCAGTCGTCGCTTCCCGCGCCCGAGCAGTCTTTGCCGTAGTAGGACATGTTGTAGGCGCTCGTATACCACTTGTTGGGGCCGCCCACAACACCCGTCACGTTAACGATGCCGTACGAGGTCTCGTTGTAGTAGCTTGCCATGCTCATGTTGTTGGAGTGGTTGAAGATAAGGTTCTCGTAGTATGGCCCCACGTATTTGCCTGCGTTCACGCGCGGGTTGTTGGTGAAGTTTATGAGGAGGAGGATGACCTTCACGTTTCCGGAAAGCAGAGACTCCACGCGCTCCGGGGACTGCCCCCTCACCGGCCCGTCTCCCGTCGTCGCCCTCCGCGCGGGATGCTCGTGCTTCGGCAGAAAAGACGCAAGGTTTGAGCGTGCGTCCGCCCGCTCAAAGCTTTCGATTAGCCGGCCGTCGCGCTCCCGAGCGAGGACCCACCATCCGCCGCTGTTTTTCACGGTTGAGTAGCCGTCGGCGCTCTCGTACCACGCCGCGAATTCGTCGCCCCGAAGCCTTGCCAGGAATACTGTGCCGTCGGGTTGCGTGAGGTTTACCAGTCCCGGGCGGGCTGGGACGGCGGCGACGTATGCGGCGAGAGCCAGGAAGATGAGAAAAACGCCGAATAAGCGGATTTTTGATTCCATAATCATGCTGGATGAGTTGGATTATCTATCGTCTCCTGCGTTTTTATTTACTTTTATCCTATAACATGCTATACTTGGTAAGGAAAATGCCACCACTTCGCAGGAGAAACACGTCAGGCCTTGCCGGAGGAGCCGGCCTCATCCGCTACTTCGACGTAGACGAAGGCGGCCCGAAACTCGACCCGAAGCTTATCATAGGCTTCACCGCAGCATTCATCATCCTCGAAGTACTCTCGAAGATACTCTTCTAAGACACTCTTCCTAACGCAGTAAAAGTTGGCGAGGCCCTACTACTCACGCCTTCCCCCCTTTTTTCAGCTTCTGCTCGA
>CAZJQY010000078.1:0-5563 GCA_964548095.1 uncultured archaeon | reverse complement strand
CTCAAGGGGATTGCAACCGTTTCCAATCATGTAATAAATGGGATAATCCCCTCGCAGGGCGTAGTAGGGAATGTTCCCGTCGTTTACTAATGGCGATTCCGAAGCAACGCACACAGAAAAGTATCCCCCGCCATTGGATTCATTAATCTCCGACAAAAATCTTTCGATATCCACGTCAGAATGAACGGGGTACTTTCCCCTCAAGTCAAAGACCGTTACCTCCCCCATCCTGTAATCTGCATTCACTCTGGGGCAAACAAGCGCGATGTTTTGCATGACGCCCAAGACAAGCAGCAGGATTATCGCGCCGCGCCTCAGCTTCGCGTTCTCTACAAGGAAAACTCCAACGCCGGTGGCGGACGCTAGGAACAGGAATGCCGGTTCGATATACCTCGTGTTCTTATTCAACACAACGGTAAACAACGAATACACGAACACTGCGCTGACGAGGCACGTGATAAAAAAATCATTGCACGCGTATTTTTTCTGATGTATTGCGAACACGATAATACTACCCGCAAAAAATCCAAAATAGAGGAGTGAGTACTCATGAACCACGACAAAGAAATAATACGTCAATCCCCCAAGGAATCAAACGATGGTTCGCCCTCAACTCTGCCCTGATCAGAGGAAGCCGTGGCTAGCAACGGCACCAAAACGCTGAGCTGACTGAACGTGTACCACGTTGACATGACAACGAACGCCACCACAAACGACAAACAGGCATTCCCCAAAGGCCGATAACCCCGCCGCTCACAGATACTGCGCCCTAAAGATTTGAGTACGCTCAAACAGATGGGCAGAAACAAGAACGCTCCATACGTCCATTTTGTGAGCATGCCCAGCCCTAATGCTATGCCAAACCACAGGGAGTACGCTGTGTTCTGGAAGTTTTCGGTGTAGAGCAGTAAAGCGAATCCCAGGCTTACCATCGAGACGAGGGGGAAGTCAATAAGGTAGTCTCTCATGAGAAGGTTGTATCCCGGGATTGTCGATACGATGAACGCGATGAGCAGGCCCGCCTCCGGGCTGTGGATTTTTTTCCCTATGCAGAATGAGCTCACGATTAGTATCAGCAGGAAGAGCGTGTTTGTCGTGAGTGCTGCATCGTAGTTTTTTCCGAAAAGCAGGTAGTATGGTATTGTTGCTGTGTGGTAGAGTGGGGGGTAAAAGTTGTTCACGAACCTGAATATGGGGTACGTCTCTTCGACTTGGCTCGTGGGTAACGGGTTTTTGGTGAAAATCTGGTTGAATCTGTTCAAGCTTATCATTGCGTGCCATGATTGGTCCCATGAGGGGGGGCTGTTATCCTCGTGTATCCACGTCAACAAAGGAATCAGTTGGAATAGGAATATCGACAACAAAACAAGTGATGCCCCTCTTTTGTCCATTTCAACTGCTCCGCCGGTCTGCTAAACCGTTTGTTTGATTGTTCAGGATTCCTTGGAGTACGCCGATTTTGCTGTAGTGGATGAAGGTGATGATGTTAACGGCTGCTATTGCGCTTGCAATCCCTATGAGCGCAAACTCGTCCATCTTCGTGACTGAATCCAATACCGTTTGGATGGTGCCGTAGAACAGAGTATCCCTGTTTTGAAACGGGAACGCAATCATGAGATTAATCAGGTGAGTAAACGTCAGGATAAGGTACGTTCTCGCATACCTCATGTCGTCTAAGGCTATCAGCGACAGCAGAGGGAAGAGGGGGAATAAGTAGCGTTCATGAATCTCTGTTGGCAGTATGAAAAAGGCGAGGGTCATACCAGCGGCTGCAATAACGGCGTTTTTCTTGTTTTTCAAAACTTGGTATACTATCAGTAACGTATACGCAATTATCAGCGCAAACCCGATGCTCCTGAGGGATATCCCTGAGAGAGTATACGTGTCCCGAAGCGTTGTCAACCAGTCTTCCGGAGCCCTCGGTGATACGAGAAACCAGATGTTATACGCGTTTGCCGTCACATACGGCTGCCAACCGACCGAAAACAGGCACCTTCGGACCAGTTGCACGATAACGCCGCCTCTGATGAACGGCATCAGGACCGTGAGCACGACGGCGGTGTTGGCAAACAGCATCTTAAAGATGTCCTTCCTCTCCGAGTTAACGAGCACGACCGCAAGAACGAGGGGGAGCAAGATAATACTCTGTATTTTTGTGAGTATGGCCAAAGAGATGCATATGGTGGACCACATGTATCTCTCATTAACCAGAAACACAATGCAAAAGAACATGAACAGCGCGTTCACCGAGTCGACTTGGCCCCAGTAGGCGGTATTGTAGATTATCGCCGGGTTGAAGAGGTAAAGGCACATACCCAAAAGCGCTTTTTTAAAACTTCTTTTTCTAAAGTGAGCGAATATCCCCAAGCCTATTATTAGATTACATACTGTTGGTATAATTTTTGATATGAAGACGTAGTTGCGCGTCATGACTTCGCTATTCCTGAAGAGTCTGAGATTCAGCCACGCATTGAATTTTAGTACGTACAAGTAGAGCGGCGGGTAATCTGTGGTATGCTCTGCATAAAGGGAGGAGACGCCGTTTTTTAGTGCCTGATTACCCCACGTCTGCTGGCCCTGGAGGTCACCATGATATCCCTCCAAGAAAAGGTTCACGTTCAGGGCCAGGAAAACCAGTATAATGCAGAGAACAGTTACGCCCTCTGTATACCTGGGATAACCTGTCATGGTGCAGTATTATTTTCTGCACGCGGCATATTAAGAGAACCCCTCTTCTTCCTAAGAAAGAAAAGGGGTTCGAGTGGACCGGTCGGGACTTTGAACGTGAGGACTATAGTCCTCACCCGCCCACAACGAATTAATGTGGGTTCTATCGAACCCACATAAACGCATTACACGTTTTTAGGTTTTCTTTCTTTTCCATCAACGCTTTTCTTTCTTTCCTAAAGAAAGAAAAGGGTTGGGTTGGACCGGTCGGGATTTGAACCCGAGGCCTCCGCCATTTTGGAACAGACGGTTTTTCTTTTCCGTCAACGCTTTTCTTTTTCCTAAAAAGAAAAGGGTTGTGCCAAGGCGGCGATCTTCCAGTCTGATCTACCGGCCCGTTAAGTATGGTTTTTGTGTTTTGTTTTATTATAGGTCGTCGAGCGGTAGCGAAGACGGCCTTCGCATGTGGCCGAACCATGCGGTTCGGACACGTGTCGGACTTTCAGTCCGCCACATGCCAGCTGGGCGTGACAGCTGCTTCCCAGTCTGATCTACCGGCCCGTTTTTTATGTCTATAGTCTTTGGATTTGAGGTATTTAAGTTCTTATTTGAATTCGCTTGTCTTTCTCCACGGGAGACTTAAGTCATCTAGGAAGGTTGTGATTTTATGTTTTTCCTCGCTTTTCATGCCCTTCCAGTCGAGTACTGCGAACTCCGGTTTGGGGGTGGTTCGGTCAATCATCTGCTCGACCATCGGCTGGGCTACATGCTCTAGTGCATGTTTCGGTGCTATGTGGCCTAAGGCGACGTTTCCTGTTACTTCGCTGAAGTTTGGTGCGTAGTGGGTGCCGCCGAATCCGATGGCAGACGGTTTGGGAGGAATGTCCTCAGATACTAGCGCATCGATGACTTCTGCCACAACAAGGCATGCGTCTCCATCACGCCACTGCCGCTCTGTGCTGCCGACTTCAACATACACTAGCGGGAACGGCAGCTCCGTGGGTCCGTGGTGGGTGACCTCAAGGCCGACCCGGTAGGGGAGCGACCCGACGTTGCGCTTCAATAGTTCTACTGCCTGGCGCAGGATGTGTGCTGGCGCGAGCGAGAGCTTGCCTGGGAGGCCTCCGAGGTCGGCGTTTCCGAAGTTTCCGGTGACGTGCGCGGTGAGCGTCGGCTCCCCGCTTTCGCTTCTGTGTCGGCTTGCGACGACCATGAATTCTGGGGCGAGGCCGCCGAAGTCGCTTCTGTAGAGGATGGACTCAGCGGATTCGACCAAAAGCGCGTCCCCGCGCCTTAAGGTCGGCTTCCCATCGAAGACGTCACCCGACTCCGCGAAACCGAAGCTCTCCCGCAGCATACGCGCGATGTTTCCGCCGGCGATATCCTCGCGAGAATATGCAATAAGTTTCACGCCTGTATATACGATAGCATCCAGCAAATTTATTATTATGGTCGACCATAACATACCATGCGAGTTTTGCTCATACACTCAGATTACCTGAAGTTTGAGGCCAAAAAGAAGGCCATCAAATCAGCGGAAGAGATTACCGAAAAGTTCGGCTCGGCCGAGGAAGTTCTGGTCGTATTCATAGCAGTCGAGAAAGCTGATGAGATGGATCCCGAGTCCGTGAAGCGGCAGCTTGTCGCGGACATAAGAGACACGTACGGGAAAGTCGGCGCCAAAAGCATCGCACTCTACCCTTACGCGCACCTGTCCTCAGACTTGGGGAGCCCGAAAGTTGCCCAGCAGATGCTCGCCGACTTATACGATGACTTGCGAGGCGACTTCAAGGTCGTGAAAGCCCCGTTCGGATGGTACAAGAGCTTCGAGCTCAAGTGCAAGGGCCACCCGCTCTCAGAGCTTTCCCGGACGATTCTCCCAGAAGGAGCAAAGAAGGCGGAGAAGGCCGGTGAATCCGAGGCCTTGAAGCGGGAGGAGAAGCTTTCGAGCAGCTGGTTTATCATGACCCCCGACGGCGCGCTCCACGACATCGGCAGCTTCGACTACACTGGGCATGAGAACCTCTGCAAGTTCGCCTACTATGAGAAGGCGAAAGACCGCTCCGTAGACAAGGCGCCTCCGCACATCGAGCTCATGCGCAGGCTCGAGCTCGTCGACTACGAGCCGGCATCCGACGCAGGCAATTTCCGCTACTATCCGAAGGGGCGTCTTGTGAAAGCCCTCCTTGAGGAGTACGTCACCGACAAGATTCTCGAATACGGCGGCGTGGAAGTTGAGACGCCGCTCATGTACGATTTCGAGCACCCCACCCTCGCGAAGTACCTGAGCAGGTTCCCTGCCCGACAGTACACCATAGAGAGCGACGACAAGAAGTTTTTCATGAGGTTTGCGGCATGCTTCGGGCAGTTCCTGATGGCCCACGACGCGATGATATCCTACCGCAGCCTCCCGCTGCGCCTCTACGAGCTTGCGCGCTACGCCTTCAGGCGCGAGAAGAGCGGGGAGCTCACGGGGCTTCGCAGGCTTCGGGCCTTCACGATGCCGGACGTTCATGCGTTGTGCGCGGACATCGAGCAGGCGAAGGAGGAGTACAAGAGGAGGCTTGCCTTGTGCATCGGTGTTGTCGAAGGCTGTGGGCTGACGCTTGCCGACATCGAGCCGGCAATCAGGGTGACGAAAGACTTCTACGACGAGCACAGGGACTTCGTGGAGTACATCGCAAAGACATTCGGCAAGCCGGCGCTCGTCGAGATTTGGGATGAGCGCGTCTTCTATTTCGTCTTAAAGTACGAGTTCAACTTCGTGGACGCGCTCGACAAGGCATCCTGCCTTTCGACGGACCAGATTGACGTTGAAAACGGCGAACGATACGATATAAACTTCGTAGACAAAGACGGGTCGAAAAAGCACCCCATCATCCTCCACTGCTCGCCA
>CAZJQY010000077.1:0-5578 GCA_964548095.1 uncultured archaeon | reverse complement strand
GACAACACCAAGCTTATGGCATACGGTCTGCTAGGCTTCGCATTTATCATTCTAGTCGTCGGATTACTAATCAGGAGGAAACGCTCGGCCCAGAAGGTGGAACGGGAGATGAACGAGTATGAGAAGGAACTCGAGAAGGTAATCGAGGATGACCTCGCTGACCTGAAAGACATGAAGAGGGGAGGAGGATAAGCTGATGGATACCCGAAAAATCTTTTCTTTGATTGTGTGTCTTGTTTTCCTCTGTTGGACGGCTTCCGCCCAGCAGATTTCTGAGGCGGACGCCTACTACGTCTCTGCGCAAGGCTACCTTTCCTCCGACGACTTCAAGAACGCCTTCAGAAACGCGCATCTCGCGCGCATCATCTACGCCAACGTAAGCAATCAGGACGCCGTAAAGCAATGCGACGAGCTTGTCGGGCAGATAACCGGCAAGGTGACTCCGGCCATGAAGGCTGGGTACTATTACAGCATTGCGGAGGACTACTTCTTTGAAGCGGAGGACAAGCCTTCGATTGACCTGCACACGAAGACCATATACTTCGCAACACTCGCCCGCGACGAGTATTCCGCGCTCGGGGACGAAAACAACGTCCAGCGCTGCCAGGACATCATCGCCCGCTCGAAGTCGGAAATCGACAAGTACTTCAGCGGGGAGAAAATCAAGGCTAACACTTACTACAACATCGCACGGAGCCGCTACATCGAGAAGGACTACCTGACGGCGCTCTCCTATGCCGAAAACGCCTCGCTAATCTACACGCTCATCCCGGACCAGGACGGCATCGAGCGCTCGCAGACTCTCATCCGAAGCATCAACGAGAAGATGGAGGAAATCAAGAAGAACGCCCAGACCGTCTGCGACAACGCCATGGAACTCTACAACGAGGGCAACATCACCGGGGCGGACCTGTTCGCGCAGAAATGCAAGTCGCTCTACCAGTCCATCAACTACGGGCCGGGGGTATTGAATGCGAACAAAATCATAACCATCGTCAACCAATTCGTTGAACACACCATCGAGCGCAAGAAAGACAACGCGAGAGCATTGTTCGCCCAGGCGCAGGAGGGGCTTCTTAACAAGGACTACGCTAACGCGACGGAAACCCTGCGGCAGGCCCGCAGCATCTACCAGGAACTGCTCGAGCAAGCCGACCCGAAGGACGGAAACCTCAGGGGGTATTACGCGGGATACATAGAGGACTGTGACCGCCTTTACCAGGAGATATCAGCCCAGTGGGGGGACGCGCGGAAGAAACTCCAAGCGGAGCAGTTCTTCATCCAAGCGCAACAGTACTACATCGACCAGCACTTTGACGAATCGCTAACTTATGCGAAACGTTCGATGGAACTCTTCGAGGACCTCCAAGACTACGTCGGCGTGTCAAAATCCAACTCCCTCATCACTACAGTCAACAAGCGCGTCGAAACGGAACTGATGGGAGACTTAAACCTCACGCTCGCACAGGAGTATCTCACGGGATGCGACGTCGAGAACGCCCTCGTATACGCAACGCGCGCGAGAAGGATTTACGAGACGCTCATCGGCTCGAACAAAACGCAGGTCGCGGACCAGACGCTCGCCCTGATAAACGATAGTGTGACCAGGAAGGAGGAGGCTGCAAAGCTCTTCAATGCCGCGTACGAGCAGTTCAATGCGGGAAGCTATGATTCCGCGAAGAGTTCGTCGGAGCAGTCTCACAGCATCTATGTCGCACTCAACTGTTCGATTGGGATTTCCGAGTCTGAATCCCTCTTAAATCGTGCTTCGGACAAAGTATCCGAACAGAAGTCGAAACAGAGAACCATCATCCTGTCTGTGCTTGTCGTCGTGGTCGTACTTGCAATACTTGCCGTCAACTACTTAAAGCGCAAGAAAGAAGTAGAATCTGTTGCGAAAAAAGCAGAGACTGAGCGCCTAGAACGGGATAAACGCGACAAAAAGCAGTGGGATGTGGAGAAGGAAGTGGAGGCGAAGCAGATGGCAGAACAGAAGTTCAAAGAGATGATCGCTGAGGAGCGGGACATCGTGGGAGAAGAAAAGGCGCCTCCCGGAAAGGAATCAAAGGAGGACCTCATTTAGATGTTTGCGAAGATTTCCGACATCGCAAAGCGGAGGGGTATCCTTTACCCCTCGTTTGAGCTTTATGGGGGGGTTGCAGGATTCTACGACTACGGGCCCGTGGGCGTGCGCATCAAGAAGAACATCGAGGACCTCATCCGCAGGCATTACGTCATCGATGAGGAATGCCTTGAAGTAGAATGCCCCACGCTTTCGCCGCAGGACGTCTGGGTGGCGTCGGGACACGTGACGTCCTTCACCGACGTCATGGCGGAGTGCGTGAAATGCGGGGAACCCTACAAGCTGGAGCAGCTTCTCGTGGATGCCGGCGTCAGCGGATACGGTACAACGTTGTCTGCCTTAAAGAACCTTCTTGAGGAGAAACCAATCAAGTGCCCGAAATGCGGGGGAGACCTCGGGAAAGTCTACGATTATAACATGATGTTTCAGACCTTCATCGGCCCCGGGAAATACAAGACGACCGCCTACCTTCGGCCTGAAACCGCGCAGACGACGTACCTCGCCTTCAGGAGGCTTTGGGAGGTAGCCCGCAAGCGCCTGCCCTTCGGCGTCCTCCAGATCGGCCACTCATTCAGAAACGAGATTTCGCCCCGCCAGGCCATCATCCGCCTGCGGGAGTTCAACCAGGCCGAGATACAGTTCTTCCTCGACCCCGAACACCGGGAAGCGCCAAAATTCAGCGAAGTTGAAGGGCTCAAAATCACGATAAAAGACAAGAAGGATGGGGAGCACACCCTCTCAATCGGCGAAGCGCATACGGCGGGAGTCATAGCCGACAAGCTTATCGCCTACCACCTGGGGAAGGCCGTGAACGTCTTCGCGAGCATGGGGATTGAGCGAGATAAACTCAGGCTCCGCCAGCATCATGACGACGAACGCTCGTTCTACTCAAGCGACACCTGGGACGTTGAGTATACCAGCGAAAGCTTCGGCAGGATTGAGTTAGTCGGCGTCGCCGACCGCACGGACTACGACTTGTCAGCGCACGCGAAGCTTTCCGGGGAGGACCTGGCAGTCACCGTGGACGGCAGGAAGTTCGTCCCCCACGTCCTCGAAGTGGCCTACGGCATCGACCGCCCATTCTGGTGCGTGCTCGAGTCCTGCCTCAAGGAGGATGAACGGGGGACCTATTTCACGTTCCCGAAGGAGGTTGCGCCGTATGTTGCATCAGTCTTCCCCCTTGTCGGTAAGGACGGCATCGAAGAGAAGGCGCGCGAACTCTTCAACCGACTGAAGAATGACGGCTTCTTCCTCCTCTTCGACAAGTCGGGTAGCATCGGAAGGCGTTACGCGCGAGCCGACGAAATCGGCATCCCATACTGCATTACCGTGGACTACGACACGATGGCGGACGGCACGGTGACGCTTAGGGACCGTAACTCGAAAAGTCAGGAACGACTGGATGTTGAGGCGCTCACTACCCGGCTCAGAGCCTCAGCGTAGAGTCTTCTTCAGTTCGTTGATTCGGGCGCCTGTCTCAACGATGATGTTTCTTCTGACCGACTCCGTGCAGTGGCCTGCGGCCTGCATCTTTATCTTGTCGAATCCCTGCGCGAGGAGGGGGTCGCCGATAATCTTCCTCGCCCATTCGCCGAAGTCGTTCACATCATGGCGGAAGTGGAATCCTATCGAAGAGAGCTCCACGCGGGAGAGGATGCCGTTGAAGTCGGACAGGTTCTTTGCGATGTGGCCCGTGTGCC
The DNA here is from genome assembly GCA_964548095.1 of uncultured archaeon. Taxonomy (GTDB): domain Archaea; phylum Altiarchaeota; class Altiarchaeia; order IMC4; family SCGC-AAA252-I15; genus SCGC-AAA252-I15. Next base: position 1,795 of record CAZJQY010000077.1, on the reverse strand, counting down.
GCACGAAGTTGTTTTCCTCCTTGTTGAAGTAGAATGCCTCATCGGCGGAAAGGTCCCGCAGAGTCCACATGGGGTCGTACCTCACGTCATGAACCTGCCAGAACGTGCGGATGTCGCCGGAGATGTTCGAGTCGTGGGCTATCTTCACGTTCGGCCAAATCCTCGAGCCTTCGGCAACGCTCACGCCAAGCCCCAGATCGCAGTTTGAGCCGACGATGGAGTTCGGCGCGAAGTTCGAGCGGTAGCCGACTGAGCAGTCTTCTGCAATCATGGTGCCCGAAAGGTTCGTGTTTCTCCCGAGCTCCGAACCCTCGAAGAGGGTCGAATTCACGATTCTGCTGCCCTCCTTGATGACGATGTTGCCGCCAACGCATGTGTTCGGGCCGATGACGCAGTGCTCCTCAATGAGGGTGTTGTCTCCGATGGTGCATGGGCCGCATAAAACGGAATCCTTGCCGACGTAGACGCCGTTGCCGATGACGACGTTCTCCCGGACTTCGCCCAGGACGGTCGCAGACTCTGAGACCTGACATCCGATGTTTCGCAGCATGTACGACTTCGCGTCGTTGAAGCCTTTCGGCTGGCCTATGTCCGTCCAAAAGCCGTCCATGGGACAGGCGTACAGCATCCCCCGCTCACGGAGCAGGGGGAACAGGTTGCGCGAGAAATCGAATTTGACGTTATGCGGCACATACTCCAAGACTTCGGGCTCGAGTATGTAGATTCCCGTGTTCACGAGGTTGCTTTTGCAGACGGAAGGAGACGGCTTCTCCTGGAAGGACTTCACGCAACCGCGCTCGTCAAGCTCGACGACGCCATAATGCTCCGAATCAGGGACGGGATACACCGCCATCGTCGCCAGAGCCCCGCTGCGCCTGTGGGAGCGTATGACCGCATTCAGGTCGAAGTCCGTTATGTTGTCTCCCTGCATCACGAGGAACGTCTCCGTGAGAAGGTGCTGGACGTTCTTGACTGAGCCGGCAGTCCCCAAAGGCTCGTCTTCAGTGGGGTAGGCGATGGCGACGCCAAAACGCTCACCGTAACCGAGGCTTTGAATCACGGTTTCGCGCAGATAATTTGTCGTAAGAATTATGTCAAAAATCCCGAAAGAACGGAGGTACTCTACGATGTGTTCGATTACGGGTTTGCCGACTATCTGGAGCATTGGCTTCGGCCGAGTGTACGTGAGCGGTCTGAGTCGGGTGCCTAACCCTCCGGCGAGAATGACTGCTTTCATGTTCGAAGTCCGAAAACCAAGGCTAAGGATGAGCCCCAACCACCTAGGTTTAAGGCTTTAAATTAAGGGAGGTATACGCTTAAAAACGATTTTTTCTTGAACGATGTACGATACGAGCAGGATTTATATTGCCTGAGAACAAATATATCCGAAATTGGATTCATGGTTGAACTTGGTTTTGCGGCTGGGGAAGTTTATACTGCAAGCAAAAACAAAGGGTGCAGTAATCTGCTTGTTAAGATTTCGGAATAAAGTTATCATTCTGACAAACACATGAGAATTGGTTTTTTCGCCTGGGAGACGCTTAATTCCATACCCGTCGGCGGGGTCGCGGCAGTCGTAACCCACCTAGCGGAAGCCCTCGCCCAGCTAGGCCATGAAGTCCACGTTTTCGCGAGATTGGGCGGCGGACAGCCCGAGCACGAGCGAATACGCGGCGTCTATGAGCACCGCTGCATCTCGCCTGGGTGCGAGGACTTCATCGAGTACATGGACCACGTCTGCGACGGCATGGTATCCTGTTACCACAACGTGAAAGAGGATGTCGGCGAGTTCGAC
>CAZJQY010000076.1:0-5579 GCA_964548095.1 uncultured archaeon | reverse complement strand
GAAGTCGCCGTGCTCATGGCGAAGGGAACCCGCGACGAAGGCTACTACTGGGCCTCAGTGCACAAGGAGCGGAAGATGGGGGACCTTGTGCGGAGCATGCGGGATGGGATGGATTTGAACGCTCAGAAGGAGATTTCCGAGTTTGATGCGGCAGAGGGGAGTGAAAGGCCTCCAGTCACAGATGAGACTCCTGACAGAAAGGAGGAAGCCGCGGCAGCCGTCGTTGATGCGGCGCCGGCCAAAGAAATCGAACACGCTTTCTCTGGGCAGAAGAGCATCCTCGAGTACGGCGCCTCCTTCGGGGACGGCATCACCGTCTACGTGGATGCGCGGGAGCGCAACCCAACCATCATCGAATGGTTGAAGGCGAAGGCTACCGTGAGGATCCAGAACCTTCCAGTCGGCGACTACCTCGTCTCAGACCGCATCGTGGTCGAACGCAAGACTGTAAAAGACTTCCTGCAGTCGCTCATCGACAAGCGGCTGCTCTCGCAGATGCGGGAGCTTACCAGAAACTTTCCGCACGTGGTGCTGGTGCTTGAGGGGCATGAGGACTTGTTTTCCGAGCGAAACATCCACCCGAACGCAATCCGCGGGGCGCTCGCCTCCATCATCCTCGATTTCGGGGCATCCATCATCCCGACGAAGGACGAGGAGGACAGCGCGGCCTTAATCTTTGCCCTTGCCAAACGCGAGCAGGAGGATGAGGGGCGCCTCGTCGCCTTGCGCGGCGAACGGAAGCCCCTGACGCTTGCGGAGAGGCAGATTTTCGTCGTGGAGTCGCTCCCAAACGTCTCGGCTGTGCTCGCCCGGCGGCTTCTCGAGCATTTCGGGAGCGTGCAGGCGATTGTGAACGCCTCGGAGGAGGAGCTCATGAAGGTTGAGGGCATCGGCAAGGGGAAGGCTTCCTAGATTCGGAAGGTCGCCAAAAGCGCATTTGGGAAGCCGTAGGGTACTTTAGGCCTTAAGTACCGTTTTTTATTTTTATCGCGTAATCTCTAACCATGGAGGTCCTGAAATTCTACGTTTCTTCGAAAACCGCCGAAAAGTTCAGGGAAACCGCCTTAAAGAAGTACCGGTTCAAGAAAGGCGCGCTCTCCAAGGCCGCGGAGCTTGCGCTCTCCATGTGGATTAAGGAGCGGGAGAGCGAGGAACGGGAGGCGAAGCAGGATGGGTAAGATGGGCGACGACCTGCGGGAGGAGTGGCATTCCATCATGGCGGTTGAGGGAGAGCGCAAGAAAAGCTTTGAGGAGCTTCAGAAGATGGTGGACTCGGGCTCGTCCCGGAAGAAGACGGCGAGAGAGCTTCTGAAGCTCATCGCCTACGGGAACGAAATCTCGGTCTCGGACGCCTCCCGGATTCTCTCAATCGACAAGAAGATAATCCTTACGTGGGCGCTCATACTCAGGAAGAAGGGCTTCGTCGACATAGCAGGCGAGAAGAGCGCGAACCCCGTCCTCAAGGCGGAAAGCAGGCTGCTTGAGAGATTAAAACCTCCCACGCCCGCAAAGCCCGAGGAGCGAGCCGACCAGTCAAGGCTCGACGATACTAGACAGGAGCTTGCCGAAAAATCCGACGAACTCAAGAAAAAGAGCCAGGAGCTCGAAGAGGAGCGGAGAAAGCGCGCGGAACTGGAGGAGCGGCTCAAGAACGTCGAACGGCAGCTTGGGGATGGCGCGGGAGACAAAGACAAACTCGAGGAGATGCGCAACCAGCTCATGAAGGAGCGCGAGGAGCGCATCAGGGTCGAGGAGCGGCTGAGGCAGGAGCAGGAGGCAATCGCGAAAAAAGAGGCCGAACTCAGGGAGAAAGATGCGGTGCTTCAGGAGAAGGATTACGAGCTCCGAAAGAAGCTCGAGAAGATTCAGGAGGAGGAGGAGGAACTCCAGATTCTCTTCGGCGACGAGAAAGACATCGGCAAGAAGCGGGCGCAGCTCAAGAAGGAGCTCGAACAAATATCAGACGTCAAGAAAACCGTCGACGTCAAGGAGAAGGAGATGGGCGAAAAAGAGAAGGAGATCAGCCAGCGAGAGAAGACGATCCAGCGGTTCGAGCTCTCGGTTAAAAGCAGGGAAGAAGGAGTCGAGAAGAAAGAACGGGAGCTCATCGAACGGGAGAAAGAAGTCGAGAACCTGGGGACGGAGGTGGGGGGGCTCGAGAAGAAACTCCGGACACAGGAACAAGAGCTCGAACGTAGGGCAAAAGTCCTGAAGCGCATCAAACAGAAGCTCACCACGGAAAAGGAGGAAATCGACAAGCGCGAGGAGGAGCTCAAGAAGGCTGCGGAAATCATCATCAATGAGAACGAGAGCCTTGAGGAACGGCTCAAAGAAGAGCACATCAGCCTCAAAGAGCGGGGGTCAAAGCTCAAGGACCTCCTCAAGCGGGAGAACGACAGCCTCACCGACGAAGAGGAGGTTGAGCTGAAATTCGAAGAAGAAAAATCCGGGGAACCGCCAACACCACCGACGCCGCCGACACCCCCCACGCCGCCAAGACCCCCGCCAACCCCGCCTGAAGGAGATGGTGGGGAAGAAGCGGACGCTGAAGAAACCGAGCCTGAAGCCAAATCCCGTTCATCCCAACCCCCAAGAAAGGAGACGGCAACCGCAGAGCGAATGGAGGAAGTTGACGAGGGGGCGGAAATCGAGGTGAAAGAGGAGGCGAAACCCGCGAGGAAGCCGGTCTCTGAGGCTGCGAGGAGCCAGGAACTGCAGAGGAAGGAGTTGCTTGTGTCCTTGAGCGCGAAGCAACCGGCTCCTGAACCGGAGAAGAAGGAGCCGGCGAAACCGGAAGCTGAGAGGAGAAAGAAGCCAACATCCGACGACCTCTTGGAGAAGGTGAGGCGGGATGGAACCATCAGGCTGAATGATTATCTTAAGGAGACCAAGCTGGACAAAAGCTTGGTTGACGGTTGGGTTGAAGAACTGCAGGGGAATGGCCTCATTGACGTTCACAAACACCTCGTCGGCGGCATTGAACTCAAAATCCCCGAGAAACCAACGGCGCCAGCGGAGAAGGTGGAAAGCAACGAAATCAAGCAGATACGCGAGGAACTCCGGCGCCTGAGGGGCGAGACGAAAGAGTGACGATGCCTCGCGAGGTTTTCGTGCTCAAGTCCGGACGGTGCAGTCACGGCAATTGCATATTCTGCGGCTACGGGAGGATTCTTGGGGAGCCGGGAAGCTTCGACACCCTCAAGGGGTGCTTCGACCGTTTTTTCTCAAGCCTCCCACCCCAGACGGACGAGATATGCGTGTACGGCAGCGGAAGCTTCCTCGACGGACGGCAAGTGCCGGCAGATGCGAGAGCATACTTCATCAAAGCGTGCGCAGACGCCGGCATCCGCAAGCTCACCGTCGAGTCGCGGCCGGAGTACGTCACCCGGGAAAATCTCGCAGACTTCAAGAGCCTCGAATACACCATCGCAATCGGGCTTGAAGTCGCAGACGACAGAACCTTAAGGAAGCTTAACAAGGGTTTCACTCTCCGGGAGTTCGAAGCGGCGGCAGAAACCGTGCACGCGATGGGAGGCCGCGTCCGCGCGTACCTGCTCGTGAACCCGCCTTACGTCAAGAACATAAAGAAGGCGCTTGCGGATTCCGTTGCGTACGCGCTCAAGCACGCAGACTCCATCGTACTAATCAACACGCTCCCCCACGCCAACAGCCCGCTCTTCGACCGATGGATTGCCGGAGAATGGAACTTCCTCACCAAGACGGAATTCAAGAGGCTCACGGAACCGTGGGCCGGAAACCCGGTCGTAGACCTAGACGCCGAAACCTTCAAGTTCACGCCGAAGTTCCCAGACCGACTCAAGAAGCCGCTCACAGGCGTGGGAGAAGAATACCTCACCCACCCCTACTTCGAAGTCTGGCAGGACTGGCTGACCCGCTGGTACACGCCACCCGAAGGCAGGAGGACGCTCCTATTTCTCCCGTGCGCATACACGAAACCCTACAGCGAATCCGAGACCCACAGAAAAATCATCGACGTCCTCGAGAAGACGGGGAAACGCAGACTCATCCACGAAGTCATGCTCTCGAACGCGGGCGTCATCCCCAGGGAATTCGAAGACGAATACCCCTTCAACGCCTACGACTGGAACGAGCAACTGGAGACCCCAGAAGTCAAAGAACGCTACATCACCGTCACCTCGGAAAGAATCGCCAAGTACCTGCGCGCACACCAGGGACGCTACGACAAGGTGCTATGCTACCTCAAATATGATTCGGAATCCTATCAAGCCCTCAAGAAGGCGTCACGAGAGTTAGGCACGGACGCCAAAAACCTTTTAACAGAAGAAACCTACAATAAAATCAGAGGAGAAAAGAAACCGCTCACGCGAGAGGACGCTCTAAGCGACCTCGCGCGGAGGCTCACCGATGAAGTGCGCTAAATTCCATCTGATTGGCGAAGACTCGGCCTGGTACAAAATCCGCGTGCAAAAAGAAATCGAAGCCCACGGTCTGACCGGAAACGTGCTCGACGCCGCTGAAGGAAAACTCGTGGTAGTCGTCGAAGGCAAGGAGGAGGGAATCAACCGGCTGTATGCCGCCCTCAAGGAGGCAAGCCCGGAAAACGTCGTGTTCACGCTCGTTGAGTACGGGAAACCGCCGAAGGAAAACCAGAGCAAGGAGGAGGAACGCTGGAATGAAGTCGTCGAGCTCCTGCGCGAGATAGAGCGTACCATGCGGAGGATAAACCGGAAGCTCGACGGAGTGCCTGAGGCGCAGCGGACGGAAACGGTTGAGGAGCCGGCAGCCGGAGAGGAGGATAAGCCGGGGCAGGCTGAATCGGCTTTCGCGTTCATGTTCGGCTGATATGGCGAAACGCACGTTTCTTGAGCTGGAGCTTTCTGAAGAGGAGGTTCGAGCGTTCAGGCACATCTGCGAGAAGGCTTCACTGAATCCTTCGGACGTGGTCGCGACGTTTGTGTCTGCCGTCAACCAGTACTACGCAGAGAGACCCGAGCTTCTCCGGGAGTTTTCCGCTGAAAAGTTCTTCCCAACCCCGATACTCGAGACCGTCTACCGGTTCAACGAGAAGACTGGAAGGATAGAGCGGATAGGGCTCACAGACAAGGGGAAACCACTAAAGCTCGAGGAGGCGAGCCCACAAAGGATCATGGCTGAAGTCCACTCGATGGAGGCTACATTAAGAGAGTACTTCAAATACTTGGAAGGCAAATAATATCCCATGAAAGTTATTCCTGCGGTAGACATCCTCGGGGGGGAATGCGTGCAGCTGGTGGGCGGAGACCCGAAGACCAAGAAGTCGTACGGAGACCCTGTAGAGGTCGCAGTCTCCTGGATTAAAACCGGGGCTCGGATGCTCCACGTCGTGGACTTGGACGCGGCACTCGGCCTCGGAGAAAACTACGCGACCATCAAGACCATACGCGCGAGGACTAGCGCCTCCATCTTTGTTGGGGGAGGAATCCGCGACGAGCACAAAATAGACGAGCTCATGCACCTTTCCGTCGACAAGATAATACTCGGGACCGCCGCCATCCGAGACATCGAGGGGAACTTCAAGTTTCTCAAGTGGGGAAGTTTTACTTCAGCGTTTTACTGCC
>CAZJQY010000075.1:0-5601 GCA_964548095.1 uncultured archaeon | reverse complement strand
AGTATATTAAGCGATTAAGCCAAAAGAAATACAATAATTACGCAAGAGGTCTATTTAAAAAAAGAACTTGAGAATACAAAGAAAAAATAGGATTCCTCAACATGATAAACGTTAAATTATTTCTATAAACACTGATGCCCCTCCGCGACTCTTACGCCCTCCCCTCGGTCGGGAGACTTAACACGCGGCTATGCGGCTCGCCTCTGGGCTCGCCCAAATTTTCCCGAATACTCCAGTTCCAACACCGTTCGGGAAAACTTTCGTTTACCCGCTTTTGTTAAGTGAAATTCAAAAAAGACTTCAAATACGGAAGCCCCAGTTTTGAGAAGAATTTATAAATATCCAAAGTTTATTAGATGATTATGACAACAGTCAAGTGGAATAATAATGTAAAATTGATAATTTCTGACGTCGATGAAACAATAGCGGATTTATATGTTGACGCAGAACCGGAAATAATCAAAGAATTGGAGAAACTCCTTGAGTATGGAAAGATTCTGTTTTTAATATCAGGCCAAAGTGTTCAATGCATCCAGAAAAGAATTGTCAATCATATAAAATCAAAACTTAGGAAGCAGATTATTGTTGGACATTGTAGCGGAGCTGAAGTGTGGGGGTTTGATGACATGGGTAATCTAAGGAAAGAACCATTTTACAGTTTATACACGACCTCTTTAACAGCTGACCAAAAAAATGAATGGCGAAAGATTATAAAACGGTTAGTCAAGGAATTTAAATTGAAAGTCTTTCCCACAATGCCCATTCCTGACTTTGAAAATATTTCAAAAGAAAACCCGTTATCAATAATGGTTGAGGATAGAGGACCACAGATTACATTTGAAGTTGTCAATGGGTATGACTTATCCCCTGAAAAATCAAAAGAACTGGAAATAATGATTCCGAAAACTCATGGAACCTATGATTTAAGAATTCCAATACTCGAAAGAGCCGAACATTTACTTGCAGAAGCGAACCTTCCAATTACACCACGTTTGGCAGGAGTATTCGCAATTGACTTTGCTGTTAAAGGCGTATCAAAGACTACTGCGGTAAAATATGTTATTGAACATGAAACAATTCTGTCAGAATTAGGTTTGACAAAAGAAATCTTGAAAAAACCGAGCCATGTTGAAGTTTGGGGTGATAAATTTTCAATCGTGCGAGGCGGAACAGACAGACACATAAGTGAAGCACTACCAAAAGAAGTGCGTTCAATTACATTCCGAAAAGAAAATCCGGAAGAATTCCCAAAAGGTTACAATATTGTTATATGGGATGGAGAAAAACACCTACATTCTGGGTTGCTGGAGTTCATAAAATCAAGATAAAAGTGGGGCTCCTACTAATGTTTCTAAGCAAGCTATTGCACGAAGTCTTTTTTGAACTCTCGCCAGCCCTTCGGGACGTTGCACTCTGGCTCGGTGCTATCGCACTCACTTAACGGCGATTTAACGGTTTCACAAACCTGCAGTTTACTCCACCCAAATACCTCCTTTCAGTCGGCACTTCGTTAAATCGCATTTGTTGATAATGCGTTCTGTGGATTCGGTGGACCCGCAAGAATTCGTTGTGAGATGATGGGAGCTATAGCCTATCTCGACGACCTAGAATATGCTGTCTCTTCTCCAGTTTCTGTTGCTTTTGGGGCTGTCTCGGACGTTCCTGTTTGTTTTCGCGAAAACCCAGACTGGGGCTCGCTTTCTCGTCCGGTTCGCGACCGTGAGGATTGACTTTTTTGCGGGGGTCTTGTTTCTTGCCATTTTCCTTCTATTATAAGGGATAACGCCTATAAATATGAGCGATAGGCCCCTTTGATCTGAAAATGTTTTGTCCTAAGTGTGGTAAGACGGGTGGGGGGATTTGTTTCGAATGCCTCCTCGAGGAAAACCCCCTGAATGTTGATAAACCGGCGATTGAGTTCTGCGATTGCGGGAAGGTGCGTTTCAGGCAGAAGTGGGTTGACGACATCATCGGACTCCTCCCCGTGATCACCGCAGGAGCAATCACGCTTCCCGCGGGCGTGCGACTGCGGGAGGTTTCCGTCGTCCCCCACCCCCGGAAAAAAACATTAACGTGGGAGGCCGCCCTCACGCTCGAGTACGGCGGAAGGGTGCATCACATGGCCGTAGCCTGCCACGCCGACTTGAGGAAAATCAAATGCCCTTCGTGCACCAAAACATCTGCACGCTACTTTGAAGCCGTGCTCCAGGTTCGCGGGGAAAGACAGTCGCTCGCACCTTCCGGGAGGGAGGTGTCAGACGTGAAGCGGGCGAAGGAGGGAGTCGACTATTACATTAAATCGGTTTCCTACGCCCGAAAAATCGCAAAACAATACAAGAAGCTCGGCTACGCTGTCTCAGAATCCGAAAAACTATTCGGGCAGAGGGAGGGAAAGGAGGTCTATCGGGTCAGTTTTTCCGTCAAACCCCCCTCGTATTCTATTGGAGACGTGCTTGCCTTAGCTGATGGAGGCTACCAGATACTTACAACAGGAAAAAATGCAAGAATAATTGATGTACAGTCCCATAAAGAGAGGACAATCCCCCGACAGATGCTGGATGGTGTGAAGGTCATCGCAAAGAAGCATGAACTCCGTGACGCGCTCGTTTCGACCGTGACGCCGCATGAGACGCAGGTGATAGAAATCGCAACGGGGACGCCATTCGACGTAGAGGGTTCCGGCACCTTCAAGCCCGGCGATGAAGTTCACCTCCTCCTGCATCATGGCAGACCCTTCATCCTCAGGAAGTGAAATGGAAAACGACCGAATCTTCTGGGCCGTCATCATCTCATGCACGCTCGTTTACGCGGGCTATCTTTCGTATTCCGCAGGCTTCTTCGACCGTCTCTTGGCAGGCATGGAGAAGAAGGAAGTATCGTCGAATCAGGAAGACATCGACGCATTCATCCGCCAGAACGCAGTCGTGAGGAATACATCGCTTTACATAAACGACAAACAGGTTGAATTCAACAAACTGCAAGAAGAGCTCGAGAACATGAACCTGCCGCATTTTGGGGAGGAAGGAGGCAAAAAACAATCCGATAAGATAATGGGGATACTCCATGAGAACCAGCGCAACGTTGCCGTCCTCATGGAATTAACGCGACGGGAGGGGCAGGAGATTCACGCGCTCGGCCTTCGAGGACAAATGCTTCAAGGGAGTGAGCGGGAGGCGGCCGACAGGATGGTATTAAACCTTCAAAAGCATAATTACTTTAAGGGAGCGTACTTCAAGGAGGTTGTGGGAATGCTCAACGTTACTGAAGAGAATCTGCGGTTGCTTGAAGCCGGCAGGGGGGATGCTTTGGTGAGCATAGACTACCAGAACGCGCGTGACTACGGCGTCATGCAGGAGTATCACCTGCGCGAGGCCGAGGCTGCGGCAGAGGACTTCAAGGAGGGGATAGGAGGATGAAGGTCGTTGTATCGATACCAGCATATAACGAGGAAAAGACGATAGCATCGGTTGTGGCAGGCATCCCCCGCGACATCGCCGAGGAAGTGCTCGTCGTCGTAGTCGACGACGGCTCGACCGACAACTCCGCGAAGGAGGCCGCGAAGGCAGGCGCCGACAAGGTCGTCCGCCACAAGAGGAACATGGGACTCGCATGCGCGTTCAGGCGGGGCATCGAGGAGGCGCTCGCCTTAAACGCTGACATCATCGTGAACATTGACGCCGACGGACAATACGTAGGGGGGGAGATACGGCAGCTCATCCAGCCCATACAGGATGGTGAAGCGGACATCGTCCTCGGCTCGAGGTTCGCCGGCTCAATCGAGCACATGCCCCTTACGAAGAGGATGGGGAACATGATTGCGACCAAAATCACAACATTCCTCTCGGGACTCCAAGTCACCGACGCGCAGACGGGATTCCGGGCCTTCTCGCGGGAAGCAGCCCTCCGCTTGAACATCCTATCGGATTACACATACACTCAAGAAACCATCATCCAGGCAGCTCACGCAGGCTTGCTCGTTGTGGAAGTCCCCATAACATTCAGGCGACGCGACGGAAAATCCCGCCTCATCTCAAACATATTAACGTACGCGCTGCGGTCCGGCTCCACCATACTCAGGACTTACCGGGATTACCAGCCTCTGCGGACGTTTACCATCATCGGCGGCCTCATCTTCGCTGTAGGCCTCGCCTTCGGGAGCAGGGTCTTGCTCCACTACCTTAAGACAGGTTTCGTGAGCCCCTATATACCCTCCGCAATCCTCACCGCGGTATTGCTCATCATCGGCTTTCAGGTAGTCATCCTCGCGTTGATTGCGGACATGGTCGGCTCGAACCGCAGAATCTTGGACGAAATCAGGTATACGAGCAGGAAGCGCCGAGAGTGAGCGACCTTGCATCCATGAAGACGGCAGGCGGCCACCACTTCGACAAGTACCGGAGCGGGAACCCGTTCATCCGCCTTCTCGTGGGAGGCTACCTTGATGCTGTCACCGCCTTCGTCCGGGAGGCGGAACCCGAAAGCGTCGTTGACGTCGGCTGCGGCGAAGGCTACGTCATGCGGCATCTTAAGGGTGCTGGAGTGAAAGCGCATTTTACGGGGTTTGACGTGTCGTATCGCATTCTTGAGGGCGATGCCCGGCCTCGCAACCGCGGGGGGGCGTTCGCCTGCGCTTCTGCAAGCGCACTCCCCGTCGATGACTCCTCTTTCGACCTTGTGCTCCTCTGTGAGGTCCTAGAGCACTTAAGCGACCCTGACGGGGCTCTCATTGAGGCGCGACGTGTTTCCCGGCGTTTCGTCCTCGTGACAGTCCCCAACGAGCCGTACTGGCGCATCGCGAATGTGCTCAGGCTCAGGTACCTAAGCGACTTCGGCAACACCCCAGGCCACATCCATCATTACACAAAGAAAAAGCTCGAAGAGCTCCTGATGGGACATTTTAGGAGAGTGCGGATGATGTGCTCAACAATCTGGATTATCGCGTTATGCGAGGTGTAGGAAGACTAGTCGCTTATGTTGTATAAGAAGATGGAGTAGCCGATTTTCCCGACCGGCATGTAGTCCATAAGCCACCCGTTGCACTCTGGATCGCGCATGAGGTTTATTGCATGGATTGCGATGAACCCTCTTGTTTTGCCGCATTCGAGGGGGGTGTAAGAGAGGCCGTAGTAGTCGGTAGGCGTTGTTCCGTATTTGCTGTACACGAGATCGGTGACATTGTTCTCACGCACGTACGCGGCGAGGCCTTTCATGTCCTGCCCCCAATCGAGGTCGGATACGACGGCATACCGGTAGCCGTTGTCCGACCCGCCAACGAGCTCGTTAAAGTACGCTAGATAATGGGGGTAAATGGAAACTGCTGAGACAAGATAGAAGAAGCATAGGATGTAGACGGCTTTTCGTATGGGACGGCACGTTGCCAGACGGCCCAGATAGACAAAGATGAGGGGAAACGCCGGGAGCGCGTGCCTGAGTCCGATGTTTGCGTGACCGAGGGAGAGCACGACGAAGACTAGAATTACCGGCAGCAGGAGAAAAACGTCGTTTTTAGCGTCGTTGCGGTAATTCATACAGCAGAATAACGAGATGCTTAGGAGTATGAGTAGGGGCACCGGATTCTTGATGAGGAATAAGACAACATAG
>CAZJQY010000074.1:0-5620 GCA_964548095.1 uncultured archaeon | reverse complement strand
GGAGAAACCCCACACACCCAACCTCATTTATACTCCAAAATCGGGAATACTATCAAATAGAAAATCACATCAGATTCCGGAGCATCTATTTTTGTAATATCCCCCTCAATTACGTTTATCCTACTCCTCACATCTCCAGGAATTAACACAAGACTCACGTTGGTTTCCTCAGAAAGCCTCCTTCTTCTCGCTCCCGGTAGGAAATCATCGGTGTACTCCTCGTCCGCCCCATTTGAACGCTCCCCCACCACTATAGAAGTCTGCCTTCTCACTGCCTCTGCAACAAGCGGGTCCTTGTCGATTACCGTGACACCGTAATCAAATTTTCCATCACTTTTTTGCCTCTCCCCCTCCAACATACCTGCGACATGAAGGTACTCCCAACTCCATTTTCTCCACATTGAATCCCCACCTCTATACTCCCTTGGAAACATACCCAAGTTTGTCTGAAGTCCAGAACCAATAACAAGCGCATCTAGACGTTCATGTCCTTTTGCCATCTCTGGAATGACAACATCCTGAAGGTACCTAAAAACATCCACGTGCCTGCCAAATCTTGTAGATCTATGTAGTGGAACACCAATCTGCTTGAGAACTTCCAAAAACTCTGCGTGACTCATTTCCGAAAAGTCTTTTTCCCCCGGTTTTTTATTTATTATGCGTGTCATCTCACCAGATTTTGTATACTACTCTATTAATTTTCTGCACGTGAACGCGGAAACTTCTTTTACGTCTGTTATCCTCAGTTGTCTGCCGTATTCCTCTCGGCTCGGCGGCGTCATCAAGTCGTCAAGATTAAATATCATCTTCCTTCAAGTAACCGCAAGTAGTCCACTGAACTCAGAATCTGGAAGCGGGCGCCGGGATAGTTTTCCTCAAGTTTTGCGATAATCTTTTTCGCACAAGTTTCCTGTTCTCCCTCCCGGGTGAAAGGAATCTTTTTCAGCCGAGCGTAAGTCATTATCTCCTCCATCGGACACTCCCTCAGGGGACTTATGGTTTTCACGTCTCCCTCCTTCCTGCGGGCGTAGATCTTGGTCAATGTCCCGCTTACGAACCCTTCAATTGCTTTTTCCGCCTCGTCATCGAGGTTAACTCCAAAGGCGAGTTTGTTTGCCCCGCGTTTTCCCGCCTCAGTCGAGAGCAAGGAAGCGACGTCTTTCCCCTTCGACTTAACAACATAATGGTCTACTGAAAGCTTTTTGCAGAGTCTCCTGGCGGAGTCAAGGTGTTTTTTGTCTCCCACGTCAGCAGTCACAGCGAAAACCCTTGAGCGGTGTTTGTCTGAGGAAAGCATCTTCAAAAGATAGGCGAGCACGCACGAACTCACTCCCCCCGAGACGGCGACCGCGACAGTGTCGTCGAAGCGAAGCATCCCCCCGCTCCGGATGGTCTTGCGCGCGCGCCGCTCGAAGAATTCCGCAAAACAGGCGCTCCCCAACCGGTCGCCGTTATAAGGGATGGTGACGACCGCCTCCTCCCTGCGGCATCGCACGCACTTCATGGTCACTTCAACCCGTAAGCTTGTTCAGTCCTCTTCAAAAGCTCCTCGATGAAGGCGACAGACTCGTAGACAATCGGCTTCGTGTTTTCCGTGAAAGCTTCGGAAGGCCTCTTGTTTCCCGTGAAGCGGACGCGCTCCCCAGTCCTGTCGACGAGCTTTAAGCCCTTGAAGTACTTCAGCCAGATTTGAATGTTTCTAAGTGTCAGCCCGCGCGCGCCCTTGGCTTTGCGCTTCTTCTGGAGTTTTAGCACCTCGTCGCGTATCTCGACTGTTCGGAGCGCCCGGTCTTCCCCGCGGGCCTTAAGGAGTACTTCCATGACGTCGACGGCGACTTCTGCGGAAATTCCGAGGGAGGCGAGGAAAGTCTCGGTGAGCTTTCTCGGGTTGTCCTCCAAAAGGGCCGACTCGTCGAACCAGCGCAGCGTGATGTCAGCTATCTCGTTCATACCTAATCCTTTTTATTTGCTGAATAATAATCATACTACCTTAAAATGTCAGATAAACCAGTCATCGAGAAGTCGTTCAACGAGGATGTTGACGTCTCGGAGAAGGTCCGCGACGGGGGCGTGCTTGCAACCCTCTACCTTGAGGTGCAGGGAAGCGACGAGAAATCAGCCAAAGACGCCCTCGAGAACACGGTCTTCAACCGGCTGCTCGAAGAAGAGTACACGACGCTCCTTGAGGTGAAGATGTACGAAATCAAGAAGGAGGAAGGCGGCTACTACTCGGGCGTTGCCGAAGTGAAGATACTGGCCCGTGACTTCCGCTGGTTCGTGAACACCATCATGCGCTACGGACCTTCAGCAATCGAAATCATCGAACCCGGGGAATACAAGCTCTCCGGCGACGAAATGCACTCTCTCGTCGCCGACGTAAGCGAAATCGTCCACGCCTACACCACCCAGATTATGAGCATGCTAAAAGACGAGGAGCGGCTTGCGCTCTACAACAAGCTTATGGGTGGCGAACAGTAAACTTTTTAGCCTCCTAGTTTCAATTAACTAACTGTCATGAACATTCGTCTCGCCCTCGTGGTTTGTATGCTTCTCTCTGCGCTGGCATCTGCAGACTACGTGTCATACATTCACGTAAGCATCGACAATACGGGCAAAGTAAACGTCAAGGAGACGATAGCCCTCTCCGACGAGGAGCCGCCACGGGAGTCAATACGCATCCCGGGGGACGCGCAGAAGCTTGCGGTCTACGATTCCTTGGGGCCCCTCGCCTACACGGCCGCGCAGGATGAGTTCAAGGGGCTCCAACTCACCCTGTCCCAGCAACTGCGCAGGCAGGAGGAACGCTACGTCGAATACACGACCCAGCAGTTCACCAGCAAGAACGAGGGCGTGTGGAAGCTTGACTTCTCGCTGTCGGCAACCGCCTTCAGGACTATCATAAAAATCGGCTTCCCGGGCAATTCCACCATCCTCAACTGGACGTCGTACCGGTTTAGTGTGGGCCCCGACATACTCTACATCTACCCTGACAGCGACGAAGTGAACTTTACGGCAACCTACCAGTTCGCCGGGGGGGCGCAGGTGCCTGCGCCGCAGCCAGCGCGGATGTGGTGGTTGTATGTCCTCGGCCTTCTCATTGTCGCTGGGACGGGCCTGCACCTCTACTCAATACGAAAGCGGAGAAAGCAGCCTGAGACTGGAATCAAGCTGAGCGAACTAGAGGTCACGCATGACGGCAACGGGGGGGTGGTGGAGGTCGCGCAGGGGGAGGTTGCCGAAGCCGAGGAGCACGCAAGCCGTGAGCTGAAGGAGTCGGTGTACAAGATGCTTGAGGAAAATGAGTGTAAGGTGGTGGATGTCCTCAGGCGTTTTGACGAGGAGATAACGCAAGCCCAGATTTACCACACGACTGGTTTGCCCAAGGCTTCGTTGTCTGATATCATGAACCGGCTTGAGCGCAGGAACATCATCGAACGGTCGAAGGAAGGCCGGGTAAAGTGGGTTAAACTGAAAAAATGGGTCTACAAGTGAAAATAAGTGCGCTCGAACTTTATTTTAGGCAAAAGAGTCCCCATGAACGTTTAATGGCTGAAATAAGGAAAACACATTACTCTGTTCGCCCTGTGTTATAAATACTACTTCCATGTAAGTAAAGAAGGCTAATCATGGGGTCCCCACAGGACTCTATGGATAAAAAACGAAAAAGGAGGAAAAAAAAGACATGAAAAGCATGTATGTACGACAAGCAGGTGCTTTAGCTGCTGGCGCAGTGATGCTCGGTGCAGCACTCGCAGGAGCAGTAAGCGCAGGCTTAGATGACACTGGGTTGACCAAGGACTTCTTCTACGACGCGAACTATAGTCCAATAGTTCAAATCGTCGTAGGCGAGAAGGGTTTGGCAACCGATGCTGTTGCGGCAGGAAACATCGCTGCGACAGTAGGAAACCTCGCATACGCGAGCAAGATAAAGACTGTTGGAGCATCTGGTTCAGCCTCTGGTCAAGTGACCATCGGCGTTGCAGCAGTTGGAGCAACCGGTAAGTTCAAGCAAGACTCGAACCCCGCGTTGAACGCCAACTTCTACAACGAGAACATTGGATTAACCTTCAACAGCGTGAGCGAGAAGTACGAGCGAGGGGAATTCATCTCCTACAGCTTGGCCTGCGACACGCAAGAGCGGTCAGAAGCCGGAGTACTCAAAGAAGGAGAATACTCCAACGTCCACTGCCTCTTCTGCCAGACACTATGTCTCTCATCCCTTGAGAATCCAACTCACGAGATGAAGGAAGCAGTCATAATCGACTACAGCGGCATGGCATGGTACGAAGCAGGTCTCAGCAAAGACGACTCAGAGAAGCTCCTCTTAGCGATTGATTCCAAGAAGGTGACGTACACAGTCGACACAGGAGAAATCCCAATATCATCGAAGATTACCATCGGCGGAGACAGCGTCGACTTCGAGTGGCGCGGGAAGATGATCCTCTTCGGCGAGGAATACTACGTCAAGGACGTCAAGGGTAATGACAAGATTTACCTTGCGAAAGGGTCAATCCTAGACGACATATCCAGTGAGGGTTACACTGCAGAGTACATGGGCTACAAGTTCAAGATAGACCACCTAATCTACTCCGCAGAGTACCAGGTTGCTGGAATCCTCTTGGACGTTGAGAAGCCCGACGGGACCGTCGTGCAGACTCAAGTATCCAAGATGGCGAACGGAGTCGTCGACGACATCGAGATTGCCGGCGTCTACGCTGAGGAAGCAGACCAAGTCGCGTCAGCGTCCATACTAGTCTACGACACGACCACAAACGTTGTGCTGGAAGACGGCAAGGACATGAGCCTCGGCGGCGAAGTCAAGAAATACTGGAGAACTGAATTCGCAACAAGAGCTGTATCTTCAAGCAACGACGTAAGCGAATACGACGGTGGAGTAGGTACCCTATTGGAGAACGTTACCATCCAGTACCGGCACACCATCGAGCTTGAAGAAGGCGAGTCCCTGGACTTCCCGTCAACCTACAAGTTGACGTTCGACGGATTCAGGACAACCGACTTCAGGACCATCCCAGTATCCGGCGAAGGTGAAGGAAACATCCAGCTTGAGAAGGACGGCAACTACGAGCTTCTCTTAAGCTTCACCGACGACGGAGGCAACCGATGGGACGGCGTGCGCATGGACCAAGGTCCGTTTTCCAAAGGCGACCGCTTCATACTCGGAGGAAAAGTCTACGAGTACGACGACGCAGAGGAGAAGACGAACCCCGGTTCAAGCGACACCATGAAGGTGACGTTTAAGGACCTAGTTGACGGCGGAAAAGAGTCATTCGAGCTAGCCGCAGTCACAACCCCGACGTCGTTCTACCTGAACACCAGCGCGTTTGAGGAGTATGCCGAGAACGACGAGAGGTCAGAGGTAGAGCCAGACGCAATTGCCAACGACACAGACGTCTACCTTGGAAGAGAGTCTCTCTCCGGCACATCAGTTGTCGGAGGAACCGGCGTACCAACACTCTACAACGGAGGAGACATCTACTTCGTGAGGTCAGCCAACGCGTCAGCACTTGACAACAGCCCAATCGGCGTATGGTCAGCTCAGATTGGAACAATATCCAAGTTCGAGCTGAACGGAAACGCCCTCTACGTGACCGTTGTCAAC
>CAZJQY010000073.1:0-5683 GCA_964548095.1 uncultured archaeon | reverse complement strand
ATGGATACGAGAGGCTCCTCGGTGTAGTCTAGGATGCCTTTGAGTTCGCCTTGCGCGGCGGCCTTTAAGGCACCGTTCACGGCTTCGACTGTCACGTCCTGCTCTAGGATGGAAACGAAGTCGATGATGGAGACGTCGGGTGTGGGCACACGGAGGGCCATGCCGTCGAGCTTTCCGGCGAGCTGCGGGAGGACGAGGGAGACGGCGATTGCAGCGCCTGTGGTCGTCGGAATCATGGAGATGGGGGCGGCGCGGGCACGCCGAAGCTTCTTGTGGGGTGAGTCAAGCAGCTTCTGGTCGCCGGTGTAGGCGTGGACTGTGGTCATGAACCCCTTTTGGATGCCGAATTTCTCGAGCAACACTTTGGCGACTGGGGCGAGGCAGTTGGTAGTGCATGAGGCGTTTGATATTATCTTGTGTTCGGGTTTTACGTCTTTCTCGTTCACGCCCAAGACGACGGTTACGTCCGGCTTCTTTGCGGGGGCGGTAATGATGACTTTCTTAGCGCCTGCTGTGAGGTGTTTTGACGCTCCGTCCCGGTCGAGGAAGAAGCCCGTCGACTCGACCACGACGTCGACGTCCAAACTCTTCCAAGGGAGGTTCGCGGGGTCCTTCTCGGAGGTGACCTTCACGTTGCTGCCTCTGACGGTGATGAAGCCTTCGCCTGATGAGACCTCCTCCTGGAACCTGCCGAAGACGCTGTCGTACTTGAGGAGGTGGGCAAGCGTCTTTGCGTCAGTCAGGTCGTTTATGGCGACGAACTCCACGTCCTTGTTCTTGCATCCCGCGCGGAAGACGTTTCTTCCGATTCTGCCGAACCCGTTGATAGCAACTCTGACCATGAGAAATCACCTCAAGAGATAGTTAGTTTTTTGGATTATTTAAATAAGCGTTCACAATATTTCTCACAGGGTGGTTTCGGCAGTGTGTGAGAAGCAGGGCAGATAACTCTGCCTGCGGCGTCGTATCCGACTGAGTCGTCGGAGGGAGTATCTTAGAACTAAGCGTTTCCATGGACAGAATAACCACGTTAATAGAGGCTCCGGACCTCTCCTGGCGCGACATCCTCTATGAGGCGCTCACGGGACTCAACCCCTGGGACATCGACCTCGCAGAGCTTGCCTCACGGTACTCGAAAATCGTCGCCGAGATGAAGGAGATGAACTTCCGGATTCCGGCGAACGTCATCCTCGTCTCCTCGGTCCTCCTGCGGATGAAGGCAGACATCTTATCCCCCAAACAGTCCGAGCCGTACGCCGAGCTCGCCGACTCCCTCAACTACCTCTTCGACGGCGACTTCTCACAACTCATCACCTCCTTAAGCGAAGGCCAAGAGGGCGTCGACTTCGAGCTCGCCTTAAAGCCGCAGCGACTCCCCAAGAGGCGGGTCACAGCTGATGAACTCATCTTCGCCATCCAGAAGGCGCTTGAGGAGCGGGGCGCCCGCAGGCAGCGGCTGCTGGAGAAACGAATCGACGACCGCAGAATCGTCGTCGAGGAGGACATAGACATCATCAAGCTCATCGAGGACACGTACACGAGGGTGGTGGGCCTGCTCGGGAAAAAGGAGGTCGTCATGTTCAGCGAGCTTGCGAAAACCAAGGACGAGGTCATCTCCGTCCTCATGTCGCTCCTCCACCTCTCAAACGACAGCAAACTCTACCTCAACCAGGAGAAACTGTTCGGCGAAATCTACATCAGGAACACCACGTTCCCGGATTAGACGCCTTCCGAAGCGTATTTATAGGAGACATCACATATGTTATGTATATTTTTTCAAGAGATAAGATGACAGTCGTAAACATTCGGGTGACGAAGATTGACGGAGAGCACACCGAGCTCAAGGCCACAAGCGTCACAGCGAACGCAAGCTCCATGATAACGTCGATGAAGCTTGAGAAAGACAAGAACGTCGGCGACTACCTCCTCGTCTCGTACCGGTACACCGTCAAATACGACCCCGACATCGGCCACATCCTCATCGAGGGGAACCTGTGGTACCTGAACAAGGACTTGAAGAAGGTCGTCCGGAAGGAGAAAGATAAGGTGACGGTCGACAAGGAGGTTATGGAAGAAGTCTCCACTTCAATCATCAGGGAAGCACTGCTCGATTCTATCGAAATCTCCCGCAAACTCCAGCTTCCGCCGCCCATGAACCTACCCCGCGTGGAAGTAAAGTCCAAGGGAGAAAGCAAGACTAAGGCGGCCTGATGATGAGTGGAGTCGGACTCTGCGACATCTGCGGGAAACAATGCATTCTGTACTCATGCAGCCTCTGCGGCAAGAGAGTCTGCGGAGACTGCGTAAGCGTGCGGGGAGTATGCAAGACCTGCCTCTCAGGAAGACAGATTACACCCTAAACACAATAACCCGTGAAGTCACCTCTGCTTGAGAAACCGCTTCTCCATCCCCCCCTTAAAATGCAGTTGCTCCTCCTTCTTAAGCTTCGGCTCCTGCAGTGGGTCGCCAACACTCTGTGAAGTGCCTTTCAAACCCGTAAGCTGCTTTGATGACTGAGCGTACGCGCTATGGACTTTCTCCATGTATTGTGTGTATGCGCCCTTCTCAGGCGGCTTCTTCGGCTTCTCAGGAAACAACGCTTCCCCAACGCTCTTCTCAGCCGTCTCCTGCTGCTTCTTCTCCTCTAGTCTCTTAAGCTTCTCCTCGAGCCCAGACCAATCGCGAGCCATATTCAAACCACCTCACTTCTTCTGAAATGACGCAAGCTTATCCCAAAGCGAACCCGAACACTCTGGCTTCACAACCGAGAGTATGTCTTGGGATATGTCGGCTGGATCGAGTCTGCACGTCATGTTCAGTCCCACCCAGTCGGTCGAAGTTACTTGAGGGTCTTTGACGTCAGTAATCTCGTAGTAGACCTCGCACTTGTCCCCGGATTTGCCGAGGACCTCCCGCTTCTGGACAACCCGCCCTGTATCGAATATGTGGGACGCCTTCTTGCACGCTACCGCAGCTTCGTCAAAGCACTCGCGGTCAGTGCCGCACGCCCTCCCCCCAGTCAAGTCGGCGTAGAGGTTGCCGAGGGACTTCACAATCCCCGACGGCCTGCCAACGGTCGTCGTAGTCTCAGGAGGCTTCGCCTCAGCCTGCACTGGCTTCTCCCCCGTGGAAGAGTCTCCCGCATACTTCGCGTAGGCGAGATAGCCGACGACGGCAAGCAGGATGAGACCAATAATTACCACCAAACCAATAACGACTACTAAAAGCGCCTTACTCTCCTTAGGCTTCTCCTGAAGACTCATTGTAGTATAGATTGAGTGGGAGGATTAAAAACCAGAGGATATTCTATGACGCAGAAATGTTAGAACCCTTCTTTCTTTTCCGGGCGCGCTAGAACCGCAATATCGGTTCACGCTATAAACGAGTTTGGTGGGGCTTTCAGCCCCACAGAACGCATTATTTTTTCTTTCTTTGAACCCGAGGGCCTTTCTTTCTTTTCGCAAAAGAAAGAAAGGGGCTCTCGCTGAGGTTGGGATTTGAACCCAAGGGGCCACAGGGGCCACGGGATTAGCAGTCCCGCGCGTTAGACCATGCTCCGCCACCTCAGCATGAACGAGCTTGCGAGTGAATGCGGAGGTGGGTGACTTAAAGTCGCATCCACCTCAGCGTTGTGAACGTGAGTGAGCAACGCTCGAGGCACGCGACTTTAGTCGCTTGTGCCTCAGCATGAGCGAGCTTGTTAGTGAATGCTTAAGGTGGGCGACTTAAAGTCGCATCCACCTCAGCGTGAGGAGGATTTAGCAGGTAAATATAATGCTTTAGGATAAAAAAGGGGCTTCAGCTTGCTCGGAGAAAACTAGAGCAGGGGTTACGCTATCTTCTCCGCTTCGTCGATGAGCATTATCGGTATGTCGTCTTCTATTCGGTATTTGAGTTTGCATGCGTTGCAGGTGAGAGAGTGTTCTTTTTTGGTGTTCGTGTACGCGAGGTCTCCCTTGCATTTCGGGCATGCGAGTATGTCCAATAGTTTTTTGTCCAAGGCCATTGTTTTTAATCCTCCGATTGTGGTAGCTAATATTATGTTGGAAGTATTAAAAAGGTTTACTTGTTCGGGCCCCACACCCGCGGGTACGTGTCGGGGTCCATGATGACGCGCGATTGCTTCGCCACAACGCCTTTCGATAGCTTGAGAATGTCTTCGGCAGGAATCAATGCCTCGGCCAGCGCCACAACCTCCCCTTTGGATGTCATAAGCGCCACCGGGTCTCCCGTCTGTATTGATGCGTGGAGCCGGGCGACGCCGGGCGCCATAAGCTTCGCGCCGTGGGAGACAGCGCCAACCGCAGACCCCTTAAGCCAAATCTTCTTCATGTGGGCGACCGCAGCCTCCATCGGGCGGATGATAGAGCGCAGCCGCTCCTCCCCGCCCGCTTCCGCATGCAAGATGAAGGCGTCTTTAACATCCTGGAGGATGAAGGCGTCGGCTTCGGTGAAGCAGCCAACTCGCGTCCTCCTAAGCTCCTGCATGTGCGCGCCGCACCCCAGCAGCAAGCCGGCGTCGTGGAGAAGCTTCCGTATGTAGGTGCCCGCCTCACACGACACCCTGAACAAAACATCGCGGCCCTCCCGCTCAAGAATCTTAAAGGCATACACCTTCCGAATCCTCAGGCTACGCTTGACCGCCGACTTAAGCGGCGGCTTCTGGTAGATTGAGCCAGTCAACTCAGAGAACACCGCCTCCACCCGCTCGGACGGGACATCAGCGTGAAGCCGCATGACGCCAACATATTCTTTCCCAGACGAGAGCAGCGAACCCACAAGCCGCG
The DNA here is from genome assembly GCA_964548095.1 of uncultured archaeon. Classification (GTDB taxonomy): domain Archaea; phylum Altiarchaeota; class Altiarchaeia; order IMC4; family SCGC-AAA252-I15; genus SCGC-AAA252-I15. The sequence goes on along the minus strand of CAZJQY010000073.1, from coordinate 896 downwards.
TCGCAGACTCCAGGAAAACAGGCAAAAGCCCAGTCACCTTAGGGTCCAGCGTCCCAGAATGCCCGGCCTTCGAAACGCCGACAACATCCCGAAGCCACGCGGAAACCTGATGCGAGCTAGGGCCCGCAGGCTTGTCCAAGACGATAACCCCCTTGCGAACATACTCCTCGAAAGACCGGCCGGCGGGAGCGCAGCCGCACTCCAACACCAAATCATCATCCGACTTAACCAGAATTTCGCCTAAATCAGAACGTGCGTCCATCACCAAGCAAGAGAAGCCTTCTCAAGCTCCCTCACAACCGCCTCAGTAGAAGAATCCTTTCTGACGCTCACAACAGACGGCGTCGGCTCCACATCCAAGACGCTCACCTTCCGCCTGCGCACGCCGATGCCGTCAACCAAAACCCGCCCCGCAGCCGGAGCCTCAACGACAACGCACAGTCCGCCAGCATCCCTGCCGCGAACCTTAACGCACACGCGCCCAACATCAAGCAAAGCCATTTTAAGAGTAAGATATAGCATAAACGACTTTAAAAATCAGGACTTTTCCACCAGTCTTCGACTGGTGGCCAAAGTCTACTGTCAAAAACCAGTTCATATGTCTTCATGCCACTGGTCTCTGACCGGTGGTTCTTGACATAAGCGAACAAGCCTCCGCCCACCAGACCAGAAACCAACCCCCAAAGAGAACTTTATAACCCGAAACACAATAAATTAAACCCACCCCAAAAACCAAACAAAAAAAAACGGGCCTGTAGCTCAGTTCGGTTGTCGGAGTTAGCCGACGACTAAGAGGCCATCTTCGGCGGCTTAAGCCGCCTCGATGACCTAGAGCAAACAGGACAACACACGAAAGAAAAACGGGCCTGTAGCTCAGTTCGGTTAGAGCGCTCGAC
>CAZJQY010000072.1:0-5706 GCA_964548095.1 uncultured archaeon | reverse complement strand
GTGGTGGTAAGGAGAGCAAATGCTACAACAACGTGGTTTACACTAAAATCACCAACTTCCGGAGCGCTGGTCACTGGTGTCAGACAGGCTACTACACCCTCACAATAGACTACAACAACTCCTTTACGACGACGTCGTCTACGACGACGCTTCCTCCGTCAATAGTCATCAACTACCCTAAAGCAGATGTCGTCAACACCAACGGCGTCCTCCAGCTTTCAGTGAATTTATCCCAAGGAAACACGTGGTACCCATATGTTACTTTCTATGGCCGGAGTAACCCAGCAAGTACGGCCTACAACCAACTCAGGTCAGTATTCCGCGGAACCACAACAGCAAATGTCTCTTTCAACTACAATCTACGACATGGCGTAAATCATGAGGATGCAGACTTCGCGTGGTACGCTGGCGCATATACGACTGGTGGTGATAGCTGGCACTGGGTAGAGTCAGCTATCGCAGGGCCATTCGCGATAACCCTCAGTACGACTACGACCAGTACAACCACTACTAGTACAACTACTACTACTACTACAACTACTACTACTACTACTACTACAACCACCACCACAACCACCACCACCACGCTTCATCCCGGCTGGGATGTTTGCGCGGCAACCGAAATCTGCGAGTACACCTTAGGCGGCGGAGCGCCAAAGAAAGTCAGAGTATACCACGCAATAAAGGAAAAATGGCTTGACGCAGTAACCTGCGCAGGCGCGAACTGCCCGACAACGGGAACTCTTGGTACTGGCGGTTCGACGTATGGAAGCGACCAAGTCTGCGACAGGACCGCAAACGACGCCCAAGACGGATGCTGCTGTGTGACATCGACTACAACAACCACGACAACCACGACTACAACAACCACGACAACCACGACTACAACAACCACAACAACCACGACAACCACGACTACAACAACCACGACAACGTCCATCCACCCTGTCGTAACCTTGAATTGGCCGCTTGCGGCATCAGCGATAACCAACGACAACCTCTTCTTCAACTTCACGGCAACAGACAACGAGGGTATAAACTCAGTCGCGGTTTACACGAACATTAGCGGGACGTGGGGGGCTTCTGTATCAAACTCGTCCGGCTTCAACGGAACCTACCAGAACAACGAAAACATTACGGTTCCCGCAAAATACAACGGCTTCATCCTATGGAACGTGCTCGCATCAGACACGAAGGTAAGCCAGGCGTGGGCCCCCGCGAACATAAGCTTCCAAGTGACTTCAACCACGACCACAACAACAACCACGCTTTTTATCGACTCCTACAAGTGCACAGCCTGCGATGCCACCGAGACTGCCGAAACAACCTGCAACGACGACAAAGACAACGACTGCAACGGCTTAATCGACTGCAGGGACCCGAACTGCTGCCTCACCGGCATCGACAACGACAACTCAACCGGGTGTGTTGGAACCCACTGGGCGTGCCCGACGCCTGAAGACTACCTCGGCGGGGCATTGTGCAACGACAGCGTCGACAACGACGGAGACAATGAAATAGACTGCGCCGACACGGTCGACTGCTGTGACGAGCTTACTTACTGCGGCAGCAGCATCTACTGCGCGAACTACAGTACTCTTTCAGGTCATGCGTCTTCTTTTACCTTGCCGAATCTGACGCTTTCCGCCAACCTGTTGATTATCAGGGACAAGATGGTCGATTTACCGTCTGGCGTAAACCACACATCAAAGAAGAAGGTTAAGGAGTCTGTCCGGGCTGTTTTCTCTTCAGAACGGTTCCTCGTATTCTCCAACACGTCGAATGTCACAAACTTCACTGTTGTCGAGTGGGTGCACAATTTCACTTTAGGGGACCTTAACCTGTCGGGGGTGAATGTTGAGCAGGGTGCCGACTTTGTCGGAGCAAGCAATGTCAGCGCGTTGTCGAATGGTTCGAATGTGACGGTCTTCATCCTGAAGCCTGACGGGAACTGCGATGAGTTGTATGAGTGCATTGACTTGGTGAACCCGTGGGGTCTTTTCGGCTGCTTTACCGGGGGCACGAACATAAGCGGGTCGAATCGCGTGAACAATACCGCCAACTTTTGTGTCGTCTCGGACTTTAAGGGCGGCAGCATACAAAATCGCGGCTTTACCCGGCCTTCCCTGTCGTGTGATTATCAGCCGAATCTGACGAACCCTGATGTTACTCCAAAGACGGGTGTGGACTGTGCGACCTTCAACTTCACGGTTAATTTCAGTGACTTGGACAATGACACGCCAGCTGACATTAAGATACGGATTGGGGACAAGGAATTCGGCATGCTGTCCGCTGATGATTCAGACAACTATACCGTTGACGGAAAGATATACTATTACAGCACCAAACTTAAGGCGCGCAGCTGGAACGTCACGTTCTTCGCGGTTGACCACTGTAATTATGGCTCGAGGGGGGATGCGGTCTCTGTTATAGGTCACGACCCCGACAACCACAATCTCAGCAAAAATTTCGATGGCCAGTCGTTTGTTGTGACTCCGCAGGTGTCGTTTACTTCGAACTGGAATTACTTTTCCTCGCCTGTTGTGTTGACCACTCCAACGTTTGCGTGGATTGGAGTCTCCAGTTCCTGTGACACGCTTATCTACTGGTCTGCGACAGCCAACGAATTCCTCGACGCGTCCACGATAGGCAACACCTCCTACTGGGCATGGTGCAGCGGAAGCGCTACCGCGTCCTTCGACGGTTCTGAGGTGCCTGACTTTGAGGCGGCAATTAGCGTGCCCGCCTCCTGTTCCGGGGACCGGTGTTGGGCGCCGGTGCCTTACACGAGCCTCAATAACGGGCGTCCGCAGGATGTGTTCAGCAACACGTGCACTCAGACGAATGTTCGCTTGTGTTACTGGAACGCTGCCACAGCTTCGTTCAAGTGCACTTATTCGACTGGCGTCTCTGATTCCGGGTTCGGGAAGCTTTACGCCGGGAAAGGTTATTACATGCTTGACCCCGCCGGAGGAAGCGCCTGCAGTAGCGGTACGTGGTCGCCCAAGACGTGGATTTCCTATGATGCTGAGTGGGATGACGCGTGGGGGTGCGACTGATGAGGCGGCTTAGTCTTTTGTTTGTCCTGTGCGTGCTGGCTTCGGGGGTTGTTGCGCAGCCTGTTCCGGGTCATAAGTTGTATGGTTTTGTGGAGGATGCGACTGGTTGGGGTATTGTGGGTGCGCGGGTTTATGTTTATGGTAATGTGTCTGGTTTGGTGTGGGAGGGTGTGTCGAAGACTGGGGGTTTGTTTTCGTCTGGTTATATGTCGCGTGTTTCTCAGGGTGAGGGGTTGCGGGCTGATGTGTGTTGGTTGGGCGAGTGCGTGAATGTTAGCAAGCGTGGTTTGGGCGCGAAGTCGGTGTTTGAGTTGGTGGTGCCTGTGGTGGTTGATAGGCCGTCTCATAATCAGGGTGTGCGTAATGTGTCGGTTTCGGTTGTGGGTGCTTCAGGTCGTCTGGGCGGTTCTTCTGATGTGGTTGTTTTTGTGGAGAATACGGGCGATTTCCGGCTTGTTGGCGTGAATGTGTCTTTGGTTGGTGTTCCCGGCAACTGGAATGTTTCTGGGTTGGGTTTGTTGGACTTGGATGCTGATGAAGGGGGTAGTGTTTCTTTTGTGGTTTCGGTGCCGGTTGAGGCGGTTGTCGGCGGCTATGATTTTTCCGTGAAGGTTTACTTTGACGGCGGGAACGTTTCCGCGCCGTTTGTGTTCGTGGTTGAGGCTGCGTGCGTGTCGGATGCTGAGTGCGGTAGCGGGCTTGTGTGTTTTGGCGGCGTGTGTGAGCTGAATCGGCGTTGTTTTAACGGTGTCTTGGATCAGGGCGAGGAGGGTGTTGACTGTGGGGGTCCGTGCAGTGTGTGTGTGGTGTCGACGATTCCGCGGCCTCCGTTGACGACGATTCCGATGCTGACGACGTTGCCGAAGTCGACGACTTCGCCCGGCTTGTTGGGCTCGTGTTTTAACGGCGTCTTGGATGTTTCCGAAGTTGGTGTTGACTGTGGGGGGTCTTGTCCGCCGTGCGTGAGCGGCCGAAGCCTTTGGGCGTGGGTTGGCGGCGTGACCGTGTTCGTCATCCTCCTGCTGCTGCTCATCGTCATCGTGGTGTTGTGGCTGAGGAAAGGCAAGTTAAGTTAAATAAATCCCTCCGCTTCAATATTTTCTCATGGAATCCCGATGCCGTTTAATGAAACAAAGAATACTGCTCTGTCTTCTGCTTTTTGCCCTCTCAGTCGAGGGAACCCGCGATTTGGACTTTCCCTATTCCATAACCGGGAAGGTATTCGACAACGTCACAGGATTCTGTCGTTCAGGCGTTGAGCTGAACATAACGGCAGACGTCAGCGGTTTTCTCGGTATCGTAACGGCGGAGGTTGTTCCCGTAAACAACGGTTGCGGCGTTGCGTACCTCCTTACCGGAGACAACATAAGCTGGGTTACCGGGGAGACCATAACCGTTGATTCAATCAAAATCGGACTTACGGGATACGCTGGCTCAAAGTCATCCCCCGGAACAAGCTTCTATAACACGCAAATCGACGTGTACCTCGCTGATGTCGCACCTCCGCGGTACTACTCCGTGTCCTCAACTCCCCTCAATCCGCGACGCGGCGAGAATAAGACAATCTACACGCACTGGAAAGACAACTCAGGATTTATCACCTTGGCCGTAAAGCATAACGCTTCTGGTGTGTGGGATAACTACACCGTTGTTGCAAATGAGAACATATCACAGACGTCAAGCGTTTATGACAACGGCAAGCAAATAAACGCATACATTGACACCTCCAACATCACGCGCGGCACGGTTGTTTCTTGGAGCCTTCTCGCATGGGATCGGTCCGGCAACCTGAATAACTCGTTCTCCGCGTTATCGTTTACTGTCCAGAATGCGTTGCCTGCGGTCGAATCAGGCTCGGTCACGCCAGCGTACCCGTACGCCAACGAGTCGCTTTCCTGCTCTTCACTCGCCGCTGACCTAGATGGCGATAACGTCACGCTGTACTACAGCTGGCTCGTTAACAGTGTCCCCCTAAATCAGACGGGCACGGGGCTTGGCGTCGGCAATTATACGCAAGGCGACACGGTAACATGCCGGGTCATTGCATTTGACGGGTTCGAGAACGGAACCGCAAGAGACAATACAGTCCAAATACAGTCATACGGCAGCATAATATTCCAGCACGCGCTCGCAGCCGGCTGGAACCTCGTCTCAATGCCCGTCGTCCTCACATAAAAACAGAAGACTCACCCCGTTTTTCGGACCCGGGGGATTCGAAGAGCCCCTTTCTTTCTTTTACGAAAAGAAAGAATGTGGCTGACTAAAGTCAGACACACACCCGACCTCTAGGTCGGGTGTGAGGCCCTCGGGTTCAAAGAAAGAAAAAGGTCGTGTTGAAAGAAAAGGGTTGAGTCGGACCCGGTGGGATTTGAACCCACGATCTCCGGATTAGAAGTCCGGTGCCCTATCCATGCTAAGCTACGGGCCCATGATGGGTTATATTCCCTTGTTTTTTTTAAATACTTTCTTTTCCGTGCACGCTTTTCTTTCCTGAAAGAAAAGGGTGCGTCCGGTGCCCTATCCCCGCCAGGTTAAGGGCCCGTATAACAAGGATTTATAGTCATGGGAGTCTAAGTTAATATTCATTTTCCTTCAATAAGTAACTTAACAATGAAGACACTGAATAACGTCTCCACCGAGATATACG
>CAZJQY010000071.1:0-5737 GCA_964548095.1 uncultured archaeon | reverse complement strand
GGTTGCTGCGTAATTGGTGAGGACCTCGCTTGTCTTCACCTTGTCTTTCACGTTGTCGGCGATGTCCAAGGCACCGGAAACATTCATCTTATCCAAGAGCTTAAGCACGTCGTTTATGGTTGCCATTGCGTTTTCCTCCGAACTATTTGAGCTGCGATGACTGCCGCGCCGAAGCCGTTGTCTATGTTGACGACGGCAACCGGCGTGCAGGAGTTGAGCATGGTGTACAACGCTGCTTTGCCGCCTGCGCCTGTCCCGTAGCCGACTGATGTTGGGACGCCGATGACGGGTACGTCGGCCAGTCCTGAGATGACGGAGGGCAGCGCCCCCTCCATCCCCGCGATGACGATGAGGACTGAGGCGTCCTTCATCCTGTCGAGCGCCGGGTAGACCCGGTGTATGCCGGCAATACCAACGTCGTATTCTGTTACCGCGGAAAGCCCGAGCTCCTGGGCTATCTCCTTTGCCTCTTCGGCGACTGGGATGTCCGAAGTCCCCGCCGTGAGGATGCCGATGACGCCAAGCTTTGGCGTCTGAAAGCCTTTTTTCCTGAGCACGAGCGTCTGAGCAAGCGGATTTATCGAGGAGACAACACCCTTCCGGGAGAGTTTTGATGCGACCTCTGTAGCGTCTTTCTCGCGGATTTTCGTGAGAATCGCCCTTCCGCAGACGTTCAGGTGATGTTCTGCGATTGCAAGGGTGTCTTCGAGCCTCTTTCCTTCCGCATATATTACTTCGGGTATCCCGCACCGTCCCTGCCTCCCTACGTCCGGCTTCGCCGTCTTCATGAGAGTCCTCCCATGATGCTTTTCAACTCCCCGACGCTCATCTGGCCCGGGCCGGCCGGCTGCCCGCCATCCGGGAAGCCGTAGGTGAGGTAGGCCCCCAAAAGCGGCCCCAAAACGCGGGATGCCTTCCCCTTATCCCCCATGGATATGGGGATTACAGGAATTTGATTTTCCTCAACGAGCGGGTGGAGTGTGCGCAGCACGTCGTCCTCGTCTTTTGCCGTGAACGCGATTTTTGCGACATCAGCCCCGCAGGATTCCTCGTCGGCAAGGATACCCCTGATTTCCCCGGGGGCTGGCGTTTTCTTGAAGTCATGGTAGGCGACAATCACCTTGACTTTGCGCTTTTTAGCCTGCCTTATGAGACTGTCCCGCTTCTCAGGTTCCGTTTTCAGCTCGACTGTTATGTAATCCGCAAAGGAAAGAGCTTTTTCCAGCAGGATTGCACGCTCGCCCTCGGTTCCCGTGAACCCACCCCCTTCCCACGCGGGCATGCACGTCGCTATAACGGGCTTTCCAAGCTGTGAGAACGCTTTGGGATTGAACGGCTCGGAAAGAAAGTCGAGTCGCAGCTCAACGATGTCGCACGCGCAGGAGCGCGCCCGCTCGGCCATGGCCTTGCATGTGGACTCAGCTACCGACGCACAAATCATGGTTAATTTATCGCCGGAATAATATATCAATACATGAGGGTTCTAAACAGCACGCGGAAGACGGTCTTGAGCGAAAACGCATCGCGCGTGGACTCGTTTTGGGGGAGGCTTCAGGGGCTTATGTTTTCCAAGCCTGCGGATATGGTGCTCGCTGCCCCACGCCAGAGTGTTGAGCATGCGGCCATCCACATGTTTTTCATGCGGTACCCAATTGATGTGGTGTGGGCTGACGCGGGCTTGGTTGTGGTTGACGTGAGGAGGCGGGTTGAGCCGGCCCGCATGCATCGGCCGAAGACGTGGGGGATACTGCGGCCGAATGCTCCGGCAAAGTATGTGGTTGAGCTGGGGGTTGGGAATGCGGGAGACACCCGCTTGGGGGACGTGATTTCCTTCGTCTAACGCACGACTACGCCAAGACGGCCGAGTTCCTCGGTCGCGTTGTCTGAAAGCTCCTGCGCCAGCCGCACCGCCTGCTTCGCCTGCTCGCAGGAGACGTTCTCTGTCGAGCGGATGCACTCCAGGTCGTAGGCGTAGGCGGAACCGATTTGCTGCGCGGAGGATAATACGAGTGTGTGGAACGCCTCGAAGTCTTTTGGGGGCGTCATGTTGTTGAGCGTGCTTATGATTCCCCCGTTTTTCATTGAGGCCATTACCGCGTTGTCATAGGCTTCTCCAGCGTCTATTGAGCCGTTGTTGTAGCGTGCCCGAACCAGGAAGTAGGCGTTCAGGTTGTCCGAGAGCGCGTTCATCTCTTTTTGGACATCGTGCATGTATACTGCGACATCCGTGTTATCTGGGCTGAGAATGCAGCCTGAAGTCAGCAATAGAAGAAGGAGGGTGAAGACCGTAATCCTCATGATTTCGCTTCCACGACCTTGATGCACCGGACCGGACATATTTCCTCGGCCTTCTGGTTGCAGGAAAGCTCCTTATCTGTTATTTTTTTCTTCAAAGGATGCGACTTGTCGCCTTCGAGCTGCCAGTTTTCAGGGCATACGCCAACGCAGGCGCCGCACCCGATGCAGGCTTCCAAGTCGAATTCGATGACGTAGGTGGCCATGATGTTATAGATAGGTCAGTCCCTTTAAAAACAGTTACATGCCGAGGTTTCCGCCGAATTTTTTCATGAAACGCTCAAGCTTCCTACCTGACCCGACTGACTTCATGACCTTCTTCATCTTCTTGTGGTAGTTTAGGAGTTCCCGGACGTCGGCAGCAGGGGTTCCCGAGCCCTTGGCAATCCGCTCAATCCGCGACTGCTTGATGATGGCTGGGTCATCCATCTCCGCGTCGGTCATCGAGTCCATGATAACCTTGAAGTTCTTGATTTTCCCCTCCTGCAGGTCCACGAGGTCTTTTGGTATCTTCCCGCCGACTGGAAGCATCTCCATGACCTTGCTAAGCGGCCCCATCTTCTGCATCTGCTCGATTTGGTAGCGGAGGTCGTGCAAGGTGAACTTGCCGGACATCATGCGCTTCGCCGACTCCTCATCTAAGTCGATTTCCTTCGCCTTCTCGATGAGGCCTTCTATGTCGCCGAAGCCGATGAGCTTGCCGACGAAGCGTTTGGGGTCGAAGGGCTCAAGGTCCTGGATGTGCTCGCCCATGCCGATGAAGTAGACGTGGGCGCCGGTTTCCGCGCAGGCGGATAAGGCTCCGCCGCCTTTCGCGGTTCCGTCGAGCTTTGAAACTATGACGCCGTCGATGCGACAGGAGGCCTTGAAGGCTTTCGCGTGCTCGGCTGCCGTCTGCCCCATGGTGCCGTCTAACACCAAAAGCGTCTTGTCGGGCGTGATTTCGCGGGATACCCGGTTTATGTCTGCCATAAGGCTTTCGTCGAGCTTGTGGCGTCCCTCAGAGTCGATGATGATGAGCCCCTGTTTGTGGTGGTCGATGCCATGCCGTATAATCTTGACGGTGTCTTTCTCGCCGGTTTCGCCGTAGAATGGCACGTGAATTTCCTCGGAAAGCTGCTTGAGCTGCTCGTATGCCGCCGGCCTGAAGGTGTCTGCGCAGATGATTTTTGGGTTCAGCCCTCCCTTCTTGAAGTGGCGGGCGAGCTTTGCGGCGGTCGTAGTCTTCCCGCTTCCCTGGACGCCCACAAGAAGAATCTTGCAGCCGTCAGAAACCTCAAGACGGCCCTCCCCCCCAAGAAGACGGGCGAGCTCCTCGTAGGTTATTTTCACGAGGTTTTCCTGTCGCGAGAGCATCCCCGGCGGCTTCTCGAGGAGTCCGCGCTCCTCGATGGCCTTGGAGATGTTCTGGACGAGCACGATATTCACGTCCGCGTAGATGAGCGTCTTCTGGATTTCCTTCACGTAGTCTTTGACGGTCTTCTTGTCTAGGACTACCGCTTTTCGTAGGCTCTTGATTGCGTTCTGCAGTCCGTCGCGAAGCTTTTCGAAGGCCATGTCAGATGTTGTTATAGACGATTGCAAAAGTTTGAACTTTTGCAATCGTATACACTAATAATTGGCTTTGCCAATTATTGTGCGCAGGCAACCAAAGGTTGCCTCGCGTATCGAATTGCACAAACTCATAAAGGGTATATTAAAGTTCAATTACTTATGCAATTCGCTATTACATTTAATTCGGCATATATAATTAAGTAGGTTAGGGGTATGACAAGCTTTATCATGTGGGGGCTCTACTTCTGCTCCCTGTATTTGGCGATATTCTGGCTGCTTGTTTTGATAAACAAGTACTTGAATCTCAGGGAGGGGAAGGATGGAGCGTATGAGCCGAATGTTTCAATCATCGTACCCGCATACAACGAGGAGGAGACGATAGCCTCCTGCATTCAATCCCTCCTGGAATTGGAGTACCCGCGGGAAAAGCTTGAGATTATCGTCGTAAACGACGGCTCCAAGGACCGGACGCTTGAGTTCTGCAGGCAATTCGGCGAGCGCATCAAGCTCATAGACATTCCGAAAAACAGCGGCACGAAGGCTGTACCGCTAAACGTCGGCCTCAGGCAAGCGCGTGGTGAGATTGTGGCGTGCCTTGACGCGGACTCAATCGTCGAGCGCGGGAATTTGCGGAAGATGCTGCCCTACTTCGACGCCCCGGATGTCGCGGCCGTCACCCCCGCCCTCAAGGTCTTCAAGCCGGAGACCATCCTGCAGAAGCTCCAGTGGTATGAGTACCTCTTCGCAATCCTCCTGCGAAAGCTCATGTCGCTTATCGACTGCATTTACGTGACGCCCGGCCCCTTCAGCCTGTACCGGCGCGCCGTCGTGGCGGAGCTCGGCGGCTTCTCCGAGAGGAACATAACCGAGGACATGGAGATGGCCTTGAGGCTTCAGGCGCACCATTATCGGATACGAAATGCAATGGACGCCTACGTTTACACGAAGGCCCCTGATAGCCTCACGCAGCTGTATCGGCAGCGCAGGCGCTGGTATCAGGGGCTGCTCATCAACAGCAGCATCTACCGGAATATCTTCTTTAACAGGGAATACGGGAACTTTTCAATTCTCATGCCGCTTAATGTGCTGAGCGTTGTCGTGCTCATGGCTTCAACCGTCTTGTTCGCGTACTACCTCGTGAAGCCGCTTGTAAAGCTTGTGTGGAAATTCCTGCTGATTGACTTTGATTTCATTGGGTATTTCAGGAACCTGAGCTGGAACTTCTATCTGCTGGATTTCGCGTACATGAAGCTTTTCGTCCTGATAGCCGTCTTCATGTTCGGGCTGCTGTCACTGTACTTGAGCCACCGCTTCTCGAGGGAGCGGATTAGGCGGTTTGGCTTGCGCCCGGTCGTCGCCTTCTCGCTTTTCTACTTCCTATTCCTCGGAGCCATGTGGTTGGGCGTTTTCTCTGAGTTTTTAAGGGGTGTGAAAAATAGATGGTGAAAGGAAGATGAGGGTAACAAACACCAAGATTTTTTTGGGGGCTCTGATACTCACGACGGCAATCTTTGTCATGGGATTGCTCTTGGGGCTCGTAATCGAGGGTAAGCGCGTTGAGTACATCGAAAAATCCAGCCAGACGCAGAAGCTCGACTTCGAAAGCCTCAAGCTGCAACTCCTCTATCTCTCCTCTCTTGAGGGAGTTGAAAGCTGTCCGGCTTTTTCCGCGTCCTTGAGCATGAACATCCGTGAGACTGAGAAGACGAGGGAGCGGCTTGAGGGCTATCTCACTGACGGAGTCGCCTACAACGATGAGTTCACTATTTTAAAGCGGGAGTATGTCATATCCCAGCTGAATTACTGGATTCTGGCGCGGAGGACGAAGAAGTTGTGTAACAGCGATTTTGTGATTATCGTATACTTTTACTCGAAGAAGTGCCCGGAC
>CAZJQY010000070.1:0-5776 GCA_964548095.1 uncultured archaeon | reverse complement strand
TCTCTCAAGCGTCTCCGGCGGCTTCGGTAGTGTTTCTTATGAGTATAATCGTCGCCTCCAACCTGTGAAGGAGTCTTGGAGTTCGGGCGGGAGAGTAGTTTACTGTTGTTTATGAGGTTACAGCAGATCTCTTACCCGCTAGTATAGTCTCCACTATTTTGACTGCAGTTTTGCTCGCATCCAGTATCTCGATTTCTATCGGCTTGCCTTGCTTGCTGTAATGCGTGATAATATTCTCTTTTTGTTCGCCGAAATCCGGTTTTTCTTTGCCTAACGTAATCAACAGAATATCCGTCTTAGAATCATACTTATATTCCATACCTTCCACCTCTAGCTTTATACACGGTTACGGCTTTTTTCAGGCCATTGCTTTCCTCGATTACAACCCTCAATACATGGTGATTCAACTTCTTTTGGTAGATTCTCCTGCCTCCATACCCGTTGACTACGCTGTCAGGATTCTGCAGTGCATCCTCCAGCAAAGCCACCGAGACATCATATTTTCGCATCCTTTCTCTAGCATGCCCCGTAACGTCTACTTCCATCAGTTAAATTATGTTCCTAAAGGCAAATAAAAAAGAAGTCTGATGTTACACCCTCCCTGATTAAGGCGGAAAAAGGACATTAGCGTCCACGATCAAATCCATTCACGCAGTACCACGATACTTTTTTGCCGCAGCCTTACTCACGTCTCTGCCTAACTTTAAGGCATCTTCTCCAGTCAACTCGCTTCTGGATTTGAATTCCCTCAGAAATTCCATGTCCCTGATTTTCTGGGTGAACGCCTGCCTTGCTACAGCAGACCAATTTATTTCAGGGAAACATTCCATCTTCTTCTTTATTTCAATGGGTACGAAAAGTGTCACATTAGCCATACTCTTACCTCACGTAAATTATGTGCGTATATGTATAATACGTGAACATATATAAATGACGGCATAATTCCCAATAACCTCGATAGGTTAACTAAACTGGACTACCCTCCGATGCTGACGTGGTTTACTCGTACGACAACCCCATGAGGGGTACTCTTTCGAGTGTTTCCGGCGGCTTTGGTGGTGTGTCGTATCAGTATAATCGAAGGTTGCAGCCTGTTCGAGAAGATTATTCCGCGGACGGTAGAACATGGGTTAACTCTTACGCCTACGATAACCTCGACCGCGTGTATGCTACCCAGTACCCGGTCGGCGGCGTAAGCCCCGTCTACTTTAATGATCACGCAAAATCACTTGAGTATATGCTATTTTTTTTGATATAATTCATCATGATGCCTCCAATGAGTGCATATGACATAGAATGGACTATTTTTATCAACAAGCAATATTTTAAAGAAATTTATTTACTTTTATCCCCACTGTTACTATAATCTATAGTTAAAAAATAGAAAGTTTTATATACTCGTATGTGTAATATAATACAGATTTGATAACATAAAACATAATTGTTATCAATATATAAAATGAGCACCATCGTCAAAATCAAGCGGATTGTCGAGAAAAGCGGAAGACCCGTAAGCGTCAGTGAAATAGCCGAAAGAATAGGCGTCGACCACTCAGCAATAGAAAAGAATCTACCCTACCTCCAGGAAAACGGTTTACGGTACGCCACACTGGAAGACTGGCTCCTCACCGAAAAGTAGGTGTTGCCCGCACTCTTATTTAACGTCCGCCTGCCATAACCTACCATGCGTGCCACATCCGTCATGCAGAGCATCGTCGACAACATATCAAAGACGATAGACGAGCTTTCTGAAGGAGACGTCGACGCGCTAATCAAGGCGATACGAACGTCTCAGAGGATATTCCTGTGGGGGGCGGGGCGCTCCGGACTCATGGCCAAGGCATTTGCCATGCGGCTCTCCCAGCTCGGCTTTGTCGTGTACGTCGTCGGCGAAACCATCTCCCCCGGCATGAAGCAGGGTGATGTGTTCATCGTGGTTTCCGGCTCCGGGGAAACCACATCAGTCGTCAACGCGGCGAAGGTTGCGAAGGAGCTGGGCGTTCACGTCATCGCCGTCACATCCTACGTCACCTCAACGCTAGGCAATCTCTCAGACAAGGCAATCCACATCAAAGGAAAGACGAAAGTCGACATCGAGAAAGACCACCTCAAGCACCAGATTCAGGGAGTCCACTCATCCCTCACTCCGATGGGCACCCTCTTCGAGGATACCGTACTCGTATTCTTCGACGGCGTCGTGGGAAAACTCATGAACGAGCTCCGAGCGACCGAGCGCCATATGATGGGCCGCCACTCCAAGCTAGAATGAGCGCCATACTCTCCGGCATTGACGAGGCCGGACGCGGTCCCGTCATCGGCCCGCTTGTGCTAGCCTGCGTTTCTTTGGATGCGGAAGGCGTTGAAACCTTAAGGGATTTGGGCGTCAGAGACTCGAAGAAGATGACTGCGCTGAGGCGGCGCAAACTCGAGCCCGAGATAAAGAACATAAGCCTTGAGTGGTCGATTGCTAAGATTTCAGCCTCCGACATAGACCGTCTCCGCAAGAGGATGTCCTTAAATGTCATCGAGGCGGTGAAGACTGCAGAGCTCATAATCGCCCTCAAAAAGAGGCCGACCACCATATATATCGACGCCACCGACAGCATCGCCGAGGACTATCAGAAAAAAATCGTCGCGCACTTGAACAAACTTAATCCAGCCTATGAGATTCCGCAACTCGTCTGCGAGCATAAGGCAGACGACACATACATCCCGACGTCGGCGGCATCGGTGATTGCGAAGGTTGAGCGGGACCGCGATATTGAGGCGCTCCAGCGGGTGTACGGGGACATAGGAAGCGGTTACCCAAGCGATGAGCTCACCCAGAAATTCATTCGCCGGCTGCTTAAGGATGGGCCGCTGCCGCCGTTTGTGAGGCGCAGCTGGGAGACGGTCAACAAGTCCAAGCAGTCCTCTCTTTCCGACTTCTAGGGCAAGGCGACGTCAGCGAGCTCGAGGATGACGGCCAGCACGCCGTCTTCCGCGGAGACGGCATCCTTGCCGAATGAGATGGCTACCACATCCCCTTCCTTAAGGTTTAAGCGCTCAAGCTTCCCCCGGGTTTCGGAAAGCTCCTCAAGCCCTGCATCATCTGAGGGGAACCGAAGTTTCCCGTCCTTGTAGACGAGTATGAGTGCGCCGTCCGCCCCCGCCTTAACGGCGACGTCTCGCTCGTCGATGCCCTTCTTTATCTTTGCTGAGGCGTTGTGGATGATTGCAGCGCTTTTCGGGCTTCCGCACGCGAGGTCAAAGGAATCAAACGCCTCAGGTCGCGTGAATTCCACGAGAAGGCCCTCAAGGAACAGTCTGCCTTCATCGGTCAGCGCATGCCCCTGCCTGACCGACGAGATATAACCTCCTTTCTTCAGCTTCTTCAAAATCGTCCGCACGCTACCTTCCCCGACGCCGAGCAATCTCACCAGCTTTTTCCTGCCCATCCTCCGTTCGTTGAGCAAAAGCAGCGCCCTGAGGACGTGCTCCCGCCGGTAGCTCTCCTGCGCCCCAACCATGGTAAACTATGCGATAAGGTATTTTTATATGGTGAATGCATTATAGATACCCTGATGTATCATGGCTAAAGGCATTCGCCCTGGAAGGTGTTATCGGTGGGACAGCCCTGCCTACACGAGGGTTTCTAACAACCCCGGCGACTCATTCATAACGGGTATCCCCGGCTCGAAAATAACCCGCTACGACATGGGCAACGTCTCCGGAGAATTCGGAAGCTCCCTGGCCATCGTCGTCGACCAGGACATCATCATCAGGCATAACGCCCTCGAGTCTGCGAGAGTCGTCATCCAAAAGATTATCGAGAAGGGAGTCGGCCCGACCAACTACCATTTCAAGGTGAACGTCTACCCACATCACATCATTCGCGAGAACGTTATGGCAACTGGTGCGGGGGCTGACCGTGTTCAGGACGGCATGCGGAAGGCGTTCGGCAAACCCATGGGGAGGGCCGCGCGCATCGTCCGGGGGCAGGCGGTGTTCACCATCTACTTCAACTTTACCGAAGACCGGTTCCAGAAAATCAAGACCGCGCTCAAGTCTGCGATGAAAAAGCTGCCCGGCTCCTTCAGCGTCGTCGAGGAGAAGGGTGTTGCGTCTTAGATGCTATGGCTGATTTGAATGTTGTCGCGAAAGCCCGGATTATGCCAGAGGGCGTTGACACCGACCTTGCGGCAATCCAGAAAAAGGTTTCCGCAATCGTCGGGAAGTTCGGCAAAGTCCACTCCATGGAGGTAAAGCCTGTCGCATTCGGCTTGAATTCCATAGAGCTTGCGATTCTCTTAAGCGACAAGGAGGGCGGCCTCGAGGAGATAGAGAAGAAGGTCTCTTTAATCAAAGGGGTGTCTGACTTCAGCGTTCTGGACGTGAACCGGCTATAATCTGTCTTTCCGGCCTCAAACCTTAAGCTGGGCTAAAACATCCTTAGGGCTGTGTCTCAGGATTATCCTCCTGCTCCTCCCTTGCTCCCCCTCAACGTAGATGCCGTCGACAAGCTTTAAGTGTTCGAGCTTCTTCACAATCTCGTTGTACCGCTTGATTCCCACGCCCTCCTCCCCCCTGAACTTCTCGTAGAGGGGGCCGGACGCGTCTTCCCCCGAGGAGGCTAGAAATGCGAGCAGTTTCTTCTCCACGTCATCGAGGCTTCTTATCGTGTGTTTTAGGGCAACCGTCTGGGAGCCGCCTTCGAAGGCCTCCTCGACGTGTTTTACGTCGATTTTCCTCACCGCGTCCCGCTCCGCGAGAACCCCGCTCCTCTTGAGGAGGTCGATGCCGACGCGCAGGTCCCCGGAAGAAAACGTCTTGTCTGCAATCACATCCAAAACTTTTGGGGATATCACCCCCTGGTAGAACGCAAGCTTCACGCGCTCTGAGAGGATGTCGAGCACCTCGTCTCGCGCGTACGGCTGGAAGAACACGCGCTCCGGGTTGTAGACGCTGCGCGTCTTGTCGTCGAGCCCGGCCATGAACGACTCCTCGATCATCACACCGAGCACGCTCACGCGGTCGTAGGTGTAGGTGGTGTGGGCCTTGAGTAGGTCGACGAGGATTTTGTCGACGTTCTTTTTGATGAACAGCTGGTCCAGCTCGTCGAGCGCCACCACGAGGCTTTTGTTCTCTTTCGCAAGTTTTGCGAAGACTTTCTCTTTGATGGACTCGATGGGCTTTCCTGTGTCTGGGGGGCTTGTGCCGAACAGCTCCTCGTGGATTCGCGCGAAGACTGAGAACCGTGTGTTCGCGTCCTCGCAGTTCACGTAGACTGTCACAAGCTTCCCTGAAGTCTGTTTGACCTGGTCGAAGAGGTGTTTTATGGCGGTCGTCTTTCCGGTTCCCGGCGGGCCGTAGACGAGCGTGTTGATGGCGTTAACCCCTCGAAGCCCCGGCTTTAGGGCGTAGGCGAGCGCCTTGAGCTGCTCGTCTCGGTAGCGTATGCTCTCTGGCATGTAGCCGGGCGTGAGCACGGTTTCGTCTCTGAAAAGGGTTTCTTCGTCGAGGAGGATGTCTTTTGCTTTCACGGTTGGCTCAATTATCTATTGCGTGGCGTTTTAAAGAATTGGTGAGGGCGTGAATCCGTCGGGCAGCGTGTGGGGGTGCCCTTAAGCGAAACTATAGTGTAGGGGTTTTGCCGTTCCAATACACATGGGTTTTCTTATCATATTCACGCCCTCGTAATCCAAGTGGATACTGAGCCCAACCACCTAATGGTTCTTTGCTCGGGGAGTTATTAAAGGCCGGTGCGAGACTGCGAAGGAAAAATAACATTACTCAT
>CAZJQY010000069.1:0-5777 GCA_964548095.1 uncultured archaeon | reverse complement strand
CGCTTGCCATAAACTTCGTCGACGAGGTTGTTGCGGCGAGAATCCTCTACGTCGTCTTGAGGCGGCCGGACATCGCATTCAAGGACGTCTTCCTCTCGCATATCTCGGGCATGATGTACGCGGATGTGACGCCCGCCCGCATCGGGTACTACTACACCGCCCTCTCGCTCTCCCGTAAGCTGAACACGAAGAAGACCGTCAACATCGGCGTCGTCACCGCAATCAACGGCGTGATATTCCTCACGAAAACGCTGGGGTGCCTCCTCGGGATTTTGTACTTCTCGTACGTCATCGGGAGAAAGTTCGGCGGCGGATTATTCTACGCGGCGACCATCGTTCCGGCAGCAGGCTTCCTCGGCGTCATCGCGTTCCTCTACACGCGGCTGCCGCAAAACATCCTCGCAAAGTTTCCCAAACTTCAGGGGCTCGTCGAGTACGTAACCTCAATACAGGAGGCCGTCGGAAAGATGGGGCGGAGAGACTTCAACGTCATCCTCTCCCTAACCCTCCTCATCTGGCTCCTCGTCGGCATCCAATGGTATCTGCTCGCACTCGCAATCGGCGTCCCAGTCCGCCTGCTCGACGCAATACTAATGAGGCCCCTCCTCTCAGCCGTCGGCTTCATCCCGCTTACGCCAAACGGCCTGGGGCTTGCCGAAGGAGGCGGCGCAATACTCTTTGCCGCAATCGGATTCACCGCGACCGAAGGCCTCACATTTGTGCTGCTCACCCGGATAAACCAGCTCATGATTAATGCCCTCGGGCTCCTGGATTTAAGAAGGAGATAATTTTTACGTGAACTCCGGCTTCATGTACGTCACGACCTTGATTTCGACCGCCTTGTTAAAGGAGCGCTGGTTAACCCACGAAATCTCTGTCACGTTGATGGGCTCGTTGAAGACCGCATTCTTGGTGCTCGATGTGATGAACGCAGCACCAGACGGCGTCGTGTAGAGCCCGACGATGCAGGTGTCCAAGCCCCCATACGGCCCATACGGCCCCCCCCCGGAGCTCACGTACGTCCAATTGTTGATGACGTTGAAGACGAACCCGTTGTTGCACGTTATCTTGAACCATAACACTGCATTCTCTATCGTCGGGACATAGAGGTTCCTGAAGCACTCCACTCCAGCCTCCCTGCACTTGAACTGCACATAAAAATCATATTTGCCCGTGCGCAAGACCATGGCGCGGGCGAGGTCGTAGTCTTCAGACACCATCCGGATGAACCAAAGAGTCTTGTCCGGGTCGATGAGCCGGTCCTGGATGTTCTTGGAGCCGATGAGCTGTTGGGTGTCGGCGAACCCGAACATTAGGACGTTTGAGTAGTCCCACGTCGGGCCTGACGGCACAATCGTTTTCTCCCAGAGGTCGGGCGCCCCGGGCGTCCGCACCAAGGCTTCGGAGAGCATGGTGGCGTGCCAGCCGATGTCGTAGATGATTTCGGCGTCCTGGATTTCCGAGACCGTCGAATCCCATAGGTAGGCTACCATCAGGAGGACGACCATGAACAGGGTTGTCCCGAACACCAAATCCCACGTGAAAAGCTGGCCTTTGTCCATCTTCGTCACCATATACCAATCCAGTCCCTCTCGCAGGGTCCGTGGTTTCCGAGAACCACGAGCCCCCCCTCATTGGACACCCACACGTCGATGGGACTGCCGGTGGTGTTGAGTGCGCACGGCGGCGAGATGCTGCAGGAGACGTTCATGGTCGCGATTGGGGCGCTCCAAATCATGTCCCCAGTCTCGAGGAATACCGTCGCCTCGTCAGAGTAGACGAGCACCTGGTACAACCGTCCCCCGTACAGCTCCCCCGGCAGGGTGACGCACTTGTGGTATCCGTCCCCCACACTCGCCATCTCGTTTATGTTTTCTGCTATCGAGTAGAGGACCCGCTTTCCATGGGTATCGAGCTTGAATTCGGAGGAGACCGCCATCTTCTGGAAGATGACAATCCCCATGACTATGAATATGACGAGCACAATCCCCAACACAACCATGAATTCGACGCTCGTTTGAGCCTTCGACGTCATTTTACAGTAACCTTGGCGTTTGATGTGCCATTGGACTCTATTTCGAGGAGGTAGTACCCCTCATGCGTGATGGAGGAGAACCCCACCGCAGTGATACCTGCCTTGGCGACAGCATAGACGTCCGTGTAGGCGGGGAAAACGTCCAAGCGGATGCTAACCTCCTTCCCGTTTACGTACACCCCTTGAATGTTTGGCGGAATGTAGACGCTCACCTGCGTTTTTGAGGGGTCGCCGTGGACGTAGACGAAGTCAACACCCTCCTTAATCTCCTCAACCGCCCGAAACGCGGCGTCAGTCCCAATCTGGGAGCTCGAACTTGACACCATCGTGTTGATGACGTATAGTATCGCGGTGAAGACGCCGAGCGATATCGCGAGCATTATGATGTATTCGAGAGAGGACTGTGCTTTGCGCATTTTACGGTAATGTATTAATCTTTATTGATTTATATTCAGTGTTTAATTACGTTTGCCGCCGTAATGCTTTAGGATGGAGTGGCCGCTCGAACCCGGGGAGTTTGTCGTCTGCAATCCAGAGAAACACATCGCCGTAGTGACGCTCGACGACGACCTGAGCCTTCCGACTGAAGCCCTTGCCATCTACGGGAAAAGCAGGACCGAGAACTTGGGCGTTGAGCGGGTCGTGTTGAACACCATCTCGAACCAAAACATCAGGGTGGTGGTCGTCTGCGGTGAGGAGATTCACGGTCACATGGCCGGGCAGGCCATCATCGCCCTCTGGAAAAACGGCATCGATGAGGCCAATAGGATTGTGGGGGCCTTGGGGGCCATCCCCTACATCCAAAACCTGCCAGAAAGCTTCATACAGCGCTTCCGGGAGCAGGTTGAAGTCGTCGACTTAATCGGAGTAACCGACGAGAAGAGACTTAAGAGTAAGCTCCTTGGGATGGCATCTGGGAATCTTCACCGTTTTGCTGGGGAGGAGCTTGACTTTGAGGGGTATCTCATTAAACCTGAGTCTGCGTTGACGGAATCCTTGCAGCTTGGTGCGTATGAGGTGTCGCTTTCCCCTGAGTACGGGGTGAAGTATAACACACGGACTGGGAAGGTTATTGTCTCATCTGGGAGACTAAGTTAAGACCTGACTTTGACAGTTTGTCTTCTGTTTTTGCCGGAAAATGGAGTTTGACATTTCGGGGTTTCTGGTGTTTTTGTCCTCGTAATTCACGCACCAAAACCAAGTAAAAAAAACACCCTAAACTGTCAAAGTTGGGTGGAAAAGAGGATACAGAATCACGAATTTCCCCTAGAACTAGAAAAGATACTCAAAAAATACGCCACCACAGAAGAAACCACTCGACTAACACTAGGAAAAATCAAAGAAAATTCGGAGTAATATCCCTTCAGAAATAGCCATACTTCTAGACCAAATACTCTCGACTAGTTAGTCTGTCATTACTTGGGGAAATTCTTTTTCAAGGAAGTTTTTTAGCCCGATTATTTGAAAGGGTGCGTCTTTCACGTCCAGTACGTGTTGGTTCCCTGAAATGAGGTAGTCCGGTTTGATCTTGGTTGAGTATTCCAGGATTTCAGCATCATCCGGATCTGGGCAGTCTATTGCAGTACCTTTTTCAGAGAGGATGTCCTCTTTTGCTTCGCGGAACGCCTTTTGGAGTACAAGCCAGAAGTCCTTTGCAGCCCCTAACTTTTCTTGCTTTGAGAATTTCCCCTCGATTTTCTCGTTGACTTCCGCTATGACAAGATGAGGTATTATGAGTTTTATGTCGCCGTTTATGGCCAGCAGTAGCAGTTTTTCCGGGTTTTTGTCGAAGAACAATCCTGAGATTATGATGTTTGTATCCGCTATTATGCGCAGCACTTAAATCCCCACCAAGTTGAGTTCTCTTTCGGAAAAGTTGAACTGTTTTGCCTTAGACTGCAATACACGAAAGTTCGCTTTTGCTATTGACAGAATCTTGTCCTTTATTTCAGAGCGGATTGTGAAGTCCGCATATTTTGCGTAGATGTACAACAACAGAAGGTCGGTGCTTAGGCTTGCGTATTCCGAGACTATCTTTGACACGCTCGATTCTATGTCGGAATAGGCGTTTTTGAGGCTATTAGCCTTCTGGCTCCCATCAGGCTTGATGTTAACCGTTTTGATGCCTCCGGCAACGTCGGTTTCAACGTCGATTAAGCCTTTCTCTGACAGGTATATGGACGTGTCGAAGTAGTCTTCGCTGTATGGCCCGTATTTGTAGGGCACGAAGTTGAAGCCTTTTTCTATCGGCTTTCCGCCCTCCTTCTGTATTAAAAACAGGAGCTTCATGGAACGAAGGTTGTCTACCTTACGCTCACCCTTTTCGCTCAACTTCGAGAGCAGGAACAATAGTATGATCGGCTTTAAGTTCTTCTGGACTGTCATATTAATAATTAGGGGGGGTAAATTAATTAAAGAGATGACATCCGAGCTTTCTCTTTATGGTCCTATACTGGATACCTTCGACGATGGTTTTGAACCTTTTGAGGAGGTCAGAACCCATTCCGAGAAAAGCTACCGCAAGAGCATGGACCTGGTATTCAAAAAGAGGTCTACTGGGCGGTTAACCTCTGTGGAGGTTAAGGTTTCAGACTGGCGTAGGGCATTGAGGCAGGCGGCCTTGAACACCTCCTACTGCCATTACAACTATGTCGCAGTAACTCATAATGTGGCGAATAGAGTTGACGTAGAGGCTTTCAGGGAGCTTGGAGTCGGCATATTGGGTATAAAAAAAGGCGAATGTAAAGTAATTATTAGGCCAAGGTTATCTTTGCCTTTGAAGCGTGATAAAAATGCAGTTTTACGTCAGGTACAACGCCCAAGAAGGAAAGCTCACGGAAAAGGTAAAGGATTACTTTGAAGGCTACGTAATCGACGGACCGAACCTGGAGTACTACAATAACGCTTTTTCCCAGATGCTTCTAAAAACCGGAAAGTCCTTTGTCATTGACCCCCACCTGTACGACCTCGGTTCTGACAAGAGATCGCACGCAAAGTACGTTTCAAGATTGGACGTTGAAGGGCAAATCCAGCAGATACCCGAGGACAAGAAACAACGCAAGGAGTTTGTTGGAAAATTTCTCACCTTCCAGGATAACAGAATTAATGAGGTTCTATCCGAAGACCCACTCGAGGAGGCAACAGAGACCCTGAGCCCTGAATTCCTCATCGCGCCATACGGGTTTATAGACGAGGCAGGATGCCCAGCAGAAGAGTATAACCTTAACTTTATCAAAGACGCGAAAGAACTACACCCTGAATCAAAAGTGTATGCAGGTTTAGCTTTGACCAAAGAGCTCCTAATCAACAAAAAAGCAGTAACTCAAATATGTAACGCCTATTCTAAATCTGAAGCCGATGGCTTCTGTTTTTCAGCAATAGAATTTGACGTTTACTCTGCGTCAATAGAATACCTAAGCGGGTACAGGAATATACTGGTTGAGCTATCACAGATGGATAAGCCAATAGTCTCAACTTATAGCAGCTTTTTCGACCTCCTGCTACCTGAAGTCAATTTGCAAGCCATCGTTCACGGCGCAGACTCGGGGGATAGAATGAGGCTCGCATCCCCTGGCTTCGGACAAAGGCAATATTCCCGTTTCTATGTCCCCGGACTAAAGAAGAGATTCTCAGGGTCAGAGCTGGACTACATAAAAAATAACGCCCCGGAACTTATGAAATGCGACTGCGGATACTGCAAAAACCCAGACGAAAGAGAAGCTCAAATCAACCACTACATCGC